>CATPBY010000145.1 GCA_955652845.1 uncultured Terriglobales bacterium
ACCTTCTCAGGGGAAACATCATGTCTGCTGATTTCTTGTGCGACTTTGCCTGGACCAATCAATCTCACCGGGCGTGGACCACGGTGGCGTCTTACGCAGCGCAGGCTGTTGCGGTCGCGGGGTTATTATTGCTTCCCTTACTGCATACGCCCCACCTTCCGCAGCTCCGCTTCATTGAACACCTCGCACCGCCGCCAGCGCCCGCACAACACACACGCACGACCGCTGCGCCCGCGAGTAACGTCACTGGCCGCGTTCTGATTACTCCGCCCAACATTTCAAATGTAGTTGAAATTCCGGTAGTGCCCGAAGTGCCGTCTCTGCCCCAGCTTTCAGAATATGGCGTTCGTGGCGGCACGGGCGATTCCAGAACGCTGAACTCGGTACTTAATTCACTCGGCGACGGAGTCAAAGGCGTTGCCCTGCCGCCGCCACCATCCGTCGCCCATCAGCCGCGTCTCTCCCGTGTGATGGAAGGAAATCTGATTTATCGCGTACAGCCCGTATATCCGGTATTGGCCAGACAAGCGCGCATCCAAGGCAGTGTTCTGCTGCGAGCCGTGATCAGCCGGGACGGCACCATCGAGCATCTGCAAGTCATCAGCGGCCATCCCATGCTGGTGCAATCCGCGATAGATGCGGTCCGGCAGTGGCGATACCGGCCGTACTTCTTGAATGACCAGCCAGTGGAAGTGGATACCCGGGTGACGGTGAACTTTATTCTGTCCGGCGGATAAGCGAAGCGTGGCCGGGTTGTAGCACAGCGGTAACCTCAGGTCAGGCAGCAGCGCCCGCTATAATCGAAGCAATGGCAACCGCCGAAATTCTGACGCGGGCGGCGACTCGTCCTACCTGGGCCGAAGTCTCATTGCGGAACCTTCGATACAACTTTGGTGTGGTCGAGCGTCATGTGGGACCGGGTGTCACTGTCTGCGCAGTGGTTAAAGCGGATGCCTACGGCCACGGTGCCACCGAATGCGCGCTGGCGCTGGTGGAGGAGGGAGCTCGATGGTTGGGGGTGACCTCGCTCGATGAAGCGATTCCGCTGCGCGATGAGGGCATCAAGACCCGCATCTTGCTGATGACAGGTTTCTGGCGCGGCGAAGAAGAGGAAATCGTCCGCCTCAAACTGACGCCTACGGTGTGGGAACCCGGGCAGATCGAACTGCTGGAAAGGGCGGCCGTCAAGCTTGGCGTGTCCAAGCATTCGGTGCACTTGAAAGTAGACACAGGCATGGGCCGTTTGGGAGTTGCGCCAGAGGATGTGCCGCACGTCTGCGCCGCTTTGAAGTCTTCACCTCACCTTTCGCTCGAAGGATTGTCTACTCATCTCGCTTCGTCGGAGGTGCTGGACGCACCTTCCGTAGGAGAACAGTTAAAGTGCTTCGAGAAAGTACAGCGCGTGCTGCGAAGCGAAGGCTTCGATCCGCCGCTGATTCATGCCGCCAATACTGGCGCTGTGATCTCGCGTCGCGAATCCTGGAACAGCATGGTAAGGCCGGGAATCGCATTGTATGGCTACTATCTCGCTTTTGAACGGGCCGGAAGAGAAGTCAGCGGCAGCAAGTTACGCCTGGCGGTCAAACCTGTGCTGACCTGGAAGACGCGGATACTCTCGCTGCGCGACATGCGCGCCAACCAGGCGCTGGGGTACGGTGGGACCTACGTCACCAAGGCTCCCGCGCGGATCGCGGTGCTTCCAGTCGGATACGCCGATGGCTTTAACCGTCAACTTTCATCTCGCGGACGGGTAATCGTGCGCGAACATTACGCGCCAATCGTCGGGCGCATTTCCATGGACCTGACGCTGGCAGATGTGACCGGGCTGCCCGGGATTGCGGTGGGAGACGAAGTCGTGCTGCTCGGTTCCGTGGATGGTCTCAGCGTGGATGCGCTCGAGCACGCCGCGCTTGCACACACCAGCCCATACGAGATTTTGTGCAGCATCTCAAAACGAGTGCCGAGAAAATACTGAAGCTGGTGGCTGGCAGTGATTGCTTTGCGGACCTGTTTGCGATCTCTGCCTTTAAGATCTCTGCGGTCAGGAGGTTTGGCCGCAGTGCTTCATACACTTCTCAAGTAAGAACGCACACAGTCAGGTGCTAATAGCTGCCCTTCGCTGTGGGAGTGCTGACCACGCCTCCCACCCTTTGCTATTCTCGATCCGATGGCTTCACGCTACTCACAGTGGATGTATGAGTGGGAACACCGGCTGACGTCGGTGGACAATAACCGAGTTGTGCGTCCGCTGGATTGGGGGGCGGAGTGGGCAAGGGGTTGGCCCTGTCGTAATGGTTTTGCGCCGGGGCATGTCCCCGAGGATGCTGAGAAGTTTTTTATCGACTACAACCGCCGCATTGTGGCTGCAAGCGAGGAATTTTATTCTTACGTGCCCCCCGAGGACTTTCGCCTGGAGCGGCGTGAGGTAGAAGTCTTCAGCACCAGAGAGGTTCCGGACCAGAGGCTGGAACGGAAAGTCCGCGGCACTCATGCGGACTTTCTGCGCTTCACTTCGCCGGTGCGCACGCCGTATCCGGAAAATAATCTGGTGAACGCGCGCTGGTTTCCGGCACGCGGAGGGCGGGCGGTGGTCCTGCTGCCTCATTGGAATGCTGACGCCATCGCTTATACCGGGCTGTGCCGGGTTCTGAATCTGCTGGGCATCGCGGTGCTGCGGCTGACCATGCCTTATCACGACATCCGTATGCCGGCAGAGATCAACCGCGCCGACTACGCTGTTTCCGCCAACATTGGACGTACCATCGACGCTTGCCGCCAGGGGGTCATCGACGTGCGCTGTTGCCTGGATTGGCTGGAGCGGCAGGGCTACAGTCACCTCGGCATTGTGGGCACAAGCCTGGGCTCCTGCTATGCGTTTCTTACCGCCGCACACGATTCGCGCATCCGGGTGGCCGCGTTCAACCATGCGTCTACTTACGTGGCAGACGTGGTTTGGCACGGACAATCCACTCGCCACATTCGTCAAGGACTGGAGCCGCACATTGACGTCGACCGTCTGCGGAAGCTGTGGAGCGCGATCAGCCCGATGTCTTACTTTGAGCAATTCGCTCGCTGGCCAAAGAAGTCTCTCATCATTTATGCCAGATATGACCTGACCTTTCTGCCTGAATTTTCCCGTAATGCGGTGGATGAGTTTGCGCGCCGCGGCCTGAACCACAGAGTTGTAGTGCTTCCCTGCGGCCATTACACCACCGGCGAGACACCGTATAAATATATGGATGGCTGGCAACTGGCGTCGTTTTTTCGCACGGCGTTTGAGAATATCTAGCCCTGGGCTGAGCCTTTGGCCTAAATTCTGACCAACTCAGTTAAAATAACCGCATGGATGTGGCGCGCGGCACCGAGCCAATCGAACCCTTTTTAACCACCACGCCTTAACTGAAAGATATGACAAAAAATGATGCCATGTCGCTATCCCTCTATCATGCGGATCCCGAAGTCGCTGCCGCCATTGATAACGAAGTTCGCCGTCAGCATGAAGGGCTGGAGCTGATCGCTTCGGAAAACTTCGTGAGCGAAGCGGTGCTTGAAGCCATGGGATCAGTGTTCACCAATAAGTACGCCGAAGGATATCCGGGGAAACGTTACTACGGAGGGTGCGAATTCGCCGACATTGTAGAAAACCTGGCGCGGGAGCGCGCCAAGAAGCTGTTTGGGGCGGAGCACGCCAATGTGCAGCCCCACGCAGGCTCGCAGGCGAATATGGAAGCGTATGCCGCCGTGCTGCAGCCCGGCGACACCATTCTTGGCCTGAATCTGGCTCATGGGGGTCATCTTACCCATGGGCATCATTTGAATTTTTCCGGCAAGACCTATCGCATAGTGCCCTATGGCGTGACCAGGGAAACCGAGACGATTGACTACGATGACCTGGAGAAGCTTGCCGAAAAAGAGCGGCCGAAGTTGATTATTGGCGGGGGCAGCGCGTATCCCAGGATCATTGATTTCGAGCGCATGCGCCAGATCGCCGACAAAGCCGGCGCGCTTTACCTGGTTGACATGGCCCATTTTGCCGGACTGGTAGCCGGCGGCGTGCACCCTTCTCCGGTGCCACACGCGCACATTGTGACTTCCACCACCCATAAGACGCTGCGCGGCCCGCGCGCCGGCATGATCTTGTCCCGGCAGGAGTTCGCTGCGGCCATCGATAAAGTGGTCTTTCCCGGGATGCAAGGCGGCCCGCTGGTGCATATCATTGCCGCCAAAGCGGTGTGTTTCCTCGAAGCCATGCGGCCTGATTTTCGGGAGTACGCGCGGCAGGTAGTCACGAACGCCAAGGTGCTGGCGGATGCCCTCTCGTCCGAAGGCTTCCGCATCATTTCTGGCGGAACAGACACGCATCTCATGCTGGTGGATGTTTTCTCGCAGGGCATACTGGGCAGCGATGCAGAGAAAGCGCTCGACCGGGCCGGCATCACCGTCAACAAGAACGCTATTCCGTTCGATACCAATCCGCCCATGAAACCGAGCGGCATCCGCATTGGCACGCCGGCGCTGACCACGCGCGGCATGAAAGAAGCTGAAATGCGGCAGGTCGGTCGCTGGATCTCCGAGGCGCTGCATCATCGCGCAGAGGCTGCCGTGCTGGGAAAAATCCGCAAGCAGGTGTTGGAACTCGCGGACACTTTCCCGCTCTACTCGGAGCGAAGGGCCAGGGCGCAGGCTGAAGTCAGAGTTTGATGCGAGCGTTACGGAATGTTCTGGGATGACTCACAGAGAGATAAGGAGAAAACAGACGAATCTTCAGTCAAGCGAACTGACAGGTTCATGGCTCGATATATTTAGCGATATAACAGCCGACGGCCGGTATAGCTTGTACCGATTCCGCAACCAATTCATCGCGCCGAAAAGTCCCCAGCCATACACGGACAAGATGCTAGACAGATGTGTGTAGTCGAAAGCGTACAAACAAAGTGATAAACCCAGTAGAACGAAACTAATCCATCTTAGCCAAGGCTCCACTACTCGCACCGAAATGGAGCGCTCGGCGCCCAAGTACAAAACCAGCCACGGCAGAAACGCGCCTGCCCCTATCAGAAGGCGGACAGACACAGATAAATGGCCA
This sequence comes from uncultured Terriglobales bacterium, assembly GCA_955652845.1. GTDB lineage: Bacteria > Acidobacteriota > Terriglobia > Terriglobales > Acidobacteriaceae > JABCYV01. The sequence goes on from CATPBY010000145.1 coordinate 5,087, forward strand.
GGCATGCAGGCCCCTCACCTCGCACTCTAACACACAATGGGCTGATGGAACGTGTCCGGCAATTGTCACTTGACAAGCCGCAATCGTAAATTCTTCTCCCCTATGGTTAAATCTTCCCGTGAAAGTCGCTATCGATATCCGGCGAATGACCGAGTTCGGCGTCGGCACTTACACCCGTAACATTGTTCGGGCCCTGGGCCGTCTGGATAGGCAGAATAAGTACTTCCTGATCGGCGCGCCGGAAAAGGTTGCGGAAATCGGCCCGCTTCCGCCAAATTTTCACACCGTTCCACTCTTGCAGCGGGACAGCACGGTCAAAGGATATTTTGATTGCCGCGCCACACTCAGCCGTCTGGATTGTGATGTGGCCCACATCCCTCATCTGTTCTGGATGCCGCGAAATCTGCCCTGTCCTTATGTCATGACTGTGCATGATGTGCTGGAGCACATGTATGGCGCCCGCGACCATTCTGGAATCAGGCGCTCATTGCACTTTCAGCTCACGAGACGGGTACTGAAGAAGGCTGCGCGTATTCTCGCGGTGTCGAAATTCACCAAAAGTGAAATTGAGAAACTGTTTAACGTTGCCCCTGGCCGTATTGAAGTTGTCTACAACGCCATTGACGAGCGTTTCCTGGGTGGTCACGCCACCGAAGCCGACCGCCAGTTACTTGCTGAACGTTACCTGGTGACAAATCCTTTTCTGCTTTACGCCGGCCGCATCAGCCCTCACAAGAACGTGGTGCGAATTATCGAAGCTTTCTCAGCCCTCAAAGCCGAACTGGAGAAAGAGGGTAAGTTTCCTGACCTGAAGTTGATCATCATCGGCGATGAGCTTTCTAAG
>CATPBY010000146.1 GCA_955652845.1 uncultured Terriglobales bacterium
CTCCCAGCATGGTGACTTCCGCAGGAAACCTCCGGGCGAGTTTATTGCTGTGGGCGAAACTGGCCTGGTACGTCGTCAGCGCCCTCCAGATCACATTGTCCAGGTCGTGCATGCCGATTAGATCGCGTGTTCTTGCATTCGGATTCTGCTCATATGGATTCTGCATCGGCGTAATTTCGCAAAAGCATTTTTCCAACTCCGGCGGATGCAATTTCTTGACACGAAAGTAGCTAGAAAATGACCGGCAGATGACTGGCGAGTGACAATCCTCCGATTGTCCTTGGTTAGGCTCCGATCACCCATTCATCGGAGTGCTGCCATGAACCCAAAGTATGTTGTTTGCCTCGCATTGCTGTGTGCTGCCGCCAATCTGTGCGGGAAAACTCTATTCGCTGCAGGCGTTGGAGGCAGCGTGAAGGGCATTGTCAAGCTCGAAGGTCCGGTTCCCAGGGCCAAACCGATCATCATGGCGGCCGATGCAAGTTGCGCCAGGTTACATCCGAATGGTGTTTCGTCTGAGGACGTTGTAACTGACGCTAACGGCGCGTTGCAGAATGTAATCGTTTTCATTGCCGACGGTCTTGGCGATCGCACCTTCGAGCCGCCGAATCAACCTGCCGTGATCGAGCAAAAAGGCTGCATGTATCAACCGCATGTTATCGCTATGCGCGCCAACCAGAAACTGGAGGTGATCAATGAAGACCCCACAACCCACAACATTCATCCTCAGCCCGCCAACAATCGCGAGTGGAATAAAGCCCAGCTTCCAGGGACTACGGTGGAAGATACTTTCGCCCGAGAGGAGATTGCCATCCCGGTAAAGTGTAATGTGCATCCCTGGATGCGTAGCTACGTCGCGGTCTTTAAACATCCGTACTTCGTGGTGACCGGGAAGGATGGCAGTTTTGATTTGGGCGATCTCCCGCCCGGAGCCTATACCCTCAAGGCCTGGCACGAAAAGGTTGGCACCGCCACCCAGCAGATCAAGATCGGACCCAATGAGACCAGGAAAATTCAGTTCGTTTTTAAATCCGGCCAGGGATCGTGAATCAGTGCAACTTGAAGACAATTGTTTTTCCGATCATGAGGTTACTGCGTTTGGCAGGGCTCAAGTTGGAATTTCTGCCGATTTTCGATGACCCATGAGAAAAAATGCTGAGAATTCAAATTGAGCCACTACCGCGCCATTGGACACCTTGACCCGTTTCCTGCAGAAGGGTAGAGTCTGCTCATAGAGTGCGGGTGACGCCACGTTCAACAAGATTATGTCCAGCGACTCAGGCAGGTATCTAAAATTCGGCAGCGCAATTGGAGTGATCCTGCTGGCGCTGGGCTTTCTTGCATATACCGGGGTGCAGGAAAGCAAGAGCTACTATGTAACCATCAAGGAACTACGCGGCATGGGAGACACTGCTCACACCAGGCGTTTGCGGGTCGCGGGGAACGTGCAGCCTGGTTCGATCAAGCGGAGTGGAACCACGGTTGAGTTCGTTCTGGTGGAGAATGACCAGCTTCTTCCTGTGTTGTACAGCGGAACCGAAGCGCCGCCCGATACTTTCAAGGACAACTCCCAGGCCCTGGCAGATGGCAGCTTCGGACGCGACGGGGTGTTCCACGCCAAACAGTTGCAGGCCAAGTGCGCCTCAAAATACGCGCCCCAGCAGCCAGGGATGCCCGCTTCTCAGCCGGCCAAAGGCGTTACCAGATTGCAAGGCGACAAGCCTGGTAACTCAGGCAGCTAAATCTATGCAGGCGCGAGCGTCCCGCTCGTGCGGCCATAAAGAGAAACACTTTGCGGGCGACTCCCCTTTCATGCTTTTTCAGGTAAGCTGACTTGCGCCGATTCCCATATCGTGACTGACCAATCCAGCGCGGCAGCTGCTCCCATCATAATCATCACCGATCTGGTCAAACAGTTCGGCCGCTTTGCTGCGTTGCGCGGCGTGAGCGCGGAGTTTGCTCCCCGGCGCATGTACGCAATTCTGGGTGACAACGGCGCAGGGAAGACAACCCTGCTGCGCGTTCTGGCCGGCCTGTCCCGTCCCACGCGCGGAAGCGTTTCCATGTTGGGGACAACCGATCTGCGGGCCATCTGCCGCCACGTTGGCTACATGGCGCATCCTTCATTGTTGTATGACGAACTCAGCGGAACGGAAAACTTGCGCTATTTCGCGCGCCTGTATGAAATTGAAGGCAGGCAGCGCTGTGCAAGCGTAATCTCTGCCGTCGGCGTCGACCCCTTGCTGCCGCGGCCCATAGCCCAATATTCGCAGGGCATGCGTCAGAAAATATCACTGGCGCGGGCAATCCTGCATGACCCTCAAGTCTTGCTGCTCGACGAGCCGTTTTCCAATGTGGATGTTCATTCGGCTCGGGATATCGGAGCGCGGCTGGCGCAGATGCGCGATGCCGGCAAGACCATCTTCGTGGTGACCCACCAGTCGTCTCTGCTGGAAAGTCTTGCCGATGAATTTGTCTGGATGCAAGCCGGTCAGATTGTTACCCGCACGCCGCACCTGCTCCCGGTGGAGGCGCGATGAGCCTTGCGGGAATTACCGGAGCGACGCTGGCCAAAGACCTGCGTCTGGAGTGGCGCTCCAAGGATGCGATCAACGCCATGCTGTTTTTTGCATTGCTGGTAGTTGTCGTGTTCAGTTTTTCGTTTGATCCCAACGCCGAAGAGTCACGTCAAATCGCCGGCGGACTCATCTGGGTAGCGTTTCTTTTTGCGTCTGTTGTCGCCCTGAATCAAACTTGGGCTCGAGAACTCCGCAATCAGGCGCTGGACGCCTACCGCGTCTCTCCCGCCCCCGCCAACGCACTGTTTCTCGCCAAAACCGTGGGCAACTTCATTTTCGTCGGCGTCCTGGAAGTCTTAATGACGCCGCTTTTCATCGTCTTCTACAAACTGCGTGCGCTGGGTCCCGCCTGGCAGCTGATTCCGGTGGCGATTCTGGGAACTTGGGCGCTGGTGGTGAACGGCACATTTTTTGCTGCCATGTCGATACGCACCCGAAGCCGCGAAATCATGCTCCCGCTGTTGCTGTTTCCCATTTCCATCCCTGCGATACTTGCAATGGTGAATGCCACCACCGCCATTCTTACGGGGGAACTCTCATCCCGGTTCTGGATCGTGTTGCTTGCGACCTACGATGTCGTGTTTACTATTGCTTGTCTGCTGCTGTTTGAAATGGTGTTGCACGCGGAATGAAGCGCGCCTTCCCCATCTTTGCGATTCTGACGGCATTGCTGCTCAGCTACGCGCTGTATGCGGCATTGGTCATGGCGCCCACGGAGAAGACCATGGGCGACGTGCAGCGCATCTTCTACTATCACGTTCCCTCTGCCTGGACTGCGTTTCTTCTCTTTCTTATCAATTTCGTGGCGTCTGTCGTATACCTGATTCGTCGCCACCCGCTTGCGGATATCGTTGCAGCGGTTACAGCCGAAGTCGGCGTGGTCTTCTGCACAGTGGTGCTGGTGACAGGGCCGCTATGGGCGCGTCCGGTCTGGGGCATCTGGTGGACCTGGGACGTTCGCCTGACCTCGACGCTGGTGTTGTGGCTGATTTACGTCAGCTATCTCATGCTGCGGCGGTTTTCGAGCAGCAGCCAGACTCCCGTGCTGGCCGCGGCGCTCGCAGTCTTCGGTGCCCTCGATGTTCCGCTGGTGTACTTTTCCATCTGGATTTTTCGCACCCAGCATCCCCAGCCGGTGATTGGTGGAGGAGGCTCAATTGATCCTCGCATGCTGCACATCCTGCTGCTGAATTGGCTCGCATTTTTGTGCTTCGCTGGGCTTATTTGCTGGTCGCGGTACCGGCTGGAGCGTCTGCGCCGCGAGGTGGAAGAGACTCAGGCTCTGGAAGCGCTGCTCGAGCCCCGGAGGGTGCTATGAATTTCCTTTATGCCGCTTACGCCGCCACCTGGATTGTCCACATCGCTTACCTCATCACTCTGGTGCGCCGGTACAGACGTCTGCAAAAAGACATTGAAGCGGTGAACAAGATGTAGTCGGGGCATCCTCGCCCGCGCCTGCATAAAGACAAGCTGCTATTGCATTTTTCCCAGGTAATCGGAAGCTGGCACCGAGCGCAGGAATTCGTATTCTTCGATCACAGCAGCAACACCGATTCGGGAGACTGGCAGTGGAGCCTCTACCCGTACTACTCTCGCTACGAAGCGCACCCGCACGGGATTTGTCAAAGTAATGTGGGGCGGGAAAGTCATGGTCACTTCAATGCGGGTGCCTTCGGGAACCGGCCGGTCAAGATAAAAAAACACTCCGCGAGCGCTCACGTTATGGGTTTCGGTCAGCACTTCATCAGGGCCGTGATCACGCATCCGAATGGAAGCTGGCAGGCGCATGTAAAAACGCCGCATGGTGCGTCGTTCCTGTGTGTGCGGTGGCGCAGTGGCGCTTTCTTTTCTTA
>CATPBY010000147.1 GCA_955652845.1 uncultured Terriglobales bacterium
CTCTGGGAGGGCGGCAGTCTGCCCGCACCCTTCACTTTTTTGTGTCGGCAGTTCTCCTGCTGTTTCTCGTGGTCCACATCGCGATGGTTGTTCTGGCCGGATTCACCAGCCGCATGCGAGCGATGATTACCGGCAAGGTGATCACCAGTGCCGCCGCTGTGCCCCAGCGCACGGCAGAGGAGCGCACATGAACAAGATCTCACGCCGCAGGTTCGTTACCGCTGGTCTCGCTGCCACCGCAGGCGTGTCGGGCGTGGCGGTAGCCGGCACTCTGGCGCGGCGCTATGGGCTTCTCCCGCCCGACGGCGGCGGAATTTACGGTCCGGGCGAAACCCTGACTTACGCCGCGCAGCGGCTTTTGATGAGACACTCGCTGGCCCGTGAGTTTCCGCGCAGCATGATTTCCAAGGTTCCTTTCGCCAATGAACTCGCGCCTTTCAACGATGCCTTCAAACGCCACCAGGCCAGCGGGTTTGCAAACTGGCGGCTTTCCATCGATGGCATGGTCGCCCGGCCAGCTTCGCTTTCGCTGTCCGATCTCAGAAGTTTTCCCGTCCGCAGCCAGATCACTGAAGTTGTGTGCGAGGAGGGCTGGTCCTACGTCGCGGAGTGGATTGGAACGCCTCTCATTGAAGTCCTGAACGCCTCCGGGCTTTTGCCGCAAGCGCGATATGTGGTTTACTTCTCCATCGAGCCTGACTGGTGGGAGAGCATCGACTTGGCCGATGCCCGGCATCCCCAAACTCTCCTGACGTACGCGATGAACGACGGAGATCTCGCGGTGGGTTTTGGTGGACCGCTGCGCCTGCGTGTGCCCCGCCAGCTCGGCTACAAGAGTGTTAAATTCATAACTCGGCTGACGGTCACAGACTCACTTAAAAGCTTCGGCAAGGGTCTCGGAGGTGCAAACGCGGAAGGCGGTTATGCCTGGTACGCGGGCATCTGAGTACCTCAACTTCCAATAAGTAATGGGCCAAAAATGAAGGTCTAAGGCAGCTACACAGCGCCACATCCGGATGGTAGCCTGATGAGTGGCCAAAAGAGCAACCGGCGAAGTACTGTCCTTGGAGGGGCGGGAAGTCCTTGTAACGCATCCCGACAAGCTGTATTTTTCATCGCAGGCGCGAATCTCCAAACTCGATCTCGTACGCTACTATCTGTCCGTCGCCCCGGGCGCGCTTGGCGGAATTCAGGATCGTCCAATCGTTCTCAAGCGCTTCGTCAACGGCGCCGAAAGTGGTGCGTTTTATCAAAAGCGTGCGCCCGCCCAGCGGCCCTCCTGGCTGCGAACAGTCACTCTGTCGTTCCCTTCGGGCCGAACTGCGGAAGAGATTGTCGTCGATGACGTGCCTGGGCTCGCCTGGATCGTAAATCTGGGTTGCATCGAACTACACCCGCATGCGGTCCGTACCGCAGATCTCGAGCATCCCGACGAATTGCGCATCGATCTCGATCCCGTTCCGGGTGTTGACTGGGGCGATGTGTGCCGCGTTGCTGTTGAAGTGCAGGGGCTGCTCGAAGAGATCGGACTTCGTGGCTGGCCCAAAACCAGCGGTTCACGCGGCATGCACATCAATGTCCGTATCGAACCCCGCTGGACATTCGCGGAGGTGCGCCGCGCGGCCGTCGCGTTATCCCGCGCAGTGGAGCGGCGTGCACCGGCTCTGGCCAGCTCGAAATGGTGGAAAGAAGAGCGGCATGGGGTGTTCCTCGACTACAACCAGAATGCCAAGGACCGGACCACATGCTCGGCGTATTCTGTGCGACCGGTTCCGGACGCCCGTGTGTCGGCGCCGCTTTTCTGGCACGAAGTGCCCGACTGCGATCCAGCGAACTTCACGCTATTCACAATTCCGGAGCGCTTCGCCAAAATTGGTAATCCGCACGCAGACATGAATGCCGCGCCTGGTTCGCTTGAGGAATTGTTCGAGCTCGCGAACAAAGATGAAGCCACCGGTCTTGGGGACGCACCCTGGCCGCCTCACTTTCGCAAGATGGAAGGGGAATCGCCTCGAGTCGCGCCCTCCCGTGCTAAGTCAACTGTGAAAAAGCCGCGCATAAAGATGCCGCTGATCGTGGTTGCGAATTCTTCCGACAGAGCATCCGCGCTGGCGGGGCTCGAAAGATGGAAGAGCAAGCACCCCAATGTGGCCGGTTTGCTTGCGATCGACGACGTACTGGTCGACTCCATGCGCGGCAGGTCATCGACCTGGACGCGCATTCGGGTCAACCTGCGTCATGTGCCAGCAGCGCTGCGGCCGCCGCAGGAAACTCCCGACCCGGATGACGATCCAACGCGCGAATGGCGTGAGCGGCGTAAGAACAAAGCAGATATCTAGCCAGCGCGAGAGCTAGCGGCCCTGAGGGAAAATCTCTGCCAACTCCTGCGGCGCCACGACTTCGAGCTGCGCATATGTACAGTCTCCTGGCTTCTTGTCGGTTCGCCATCGCCGGAACTGCGCCATATGACGGAATCGGTTTCCCTGCATGTGCTCGTAGGCGACCTGCACAACCAGTTCAGGTCGCACCGGTTCCCATGACAGGTCCTTGCCTTGACTCCATCGGCTCTGTCCGCCCGGCATACGACCGGGAACTTCATCAGTAGCGCTTCCCTGATCTGCCCAATCTTTCCACGGATGGCCCGCAAGTGCGTCTTTGCGATAAGGCTTGAGAAATTCTGCGAGTTCTAGCCGCTTCTTAGCGGTGAAGCTCGCACAGACTCCGACGTGTTGCAAAGCACCGGCATCATCGTAAAGGCCCAGCAGCAAAGAGCCGACAAGGGCGCGATCGCCTTTCTTGTACCAGCGAAATCCTGCCACCACGCAGTCGCAATCGCGCTCGTGTTTGACCTTGAGCATTACCCGTTTGTTTGGCTCGTAAGTCCCCCAGGCGGGCTTGGCCATGACGCCATCAAGACCCGCGCCCTCGAAGCGGCGAAACCAGCCGGAGGCAAGACTGCGGTCGGAAGTCGCTGGTGTTAGATGGATGGGTGGGGCCGCCGATGAAATCAGCGTTTCCAGCTCGCGGCGCCGGGTTTGGAATGGCTCGCCCCGAAGATCCCGGTCGGCCAGGCAAAGCAGGTCGAAGAACACGAATGACGATGGAGTCTGTTGCGACAGAAGATTTACGCGCTTTGCAGCTGGGTGGAGGCGCAGTTGCAGCGCGTCGAAGTCGAGACCGTTATTCTTGACGATGACAATCTCTCCGTCGAGCACGCAGCGAGAAGGCAACGACGAACGCAACGGCTCATGTAGCTCAGGAAAGTAGCGGTTGAGCGGCTTTTCGTCGCGACTCTGGATCAGGATTTCATCCCCGTCGCGAAACACCAGCGCCCGAAACCCATCCCATTTAGGTTCGAAAATCCAATCTCCAGCGGTTGGTAATTCACTGACTCGCTTGGCAAGCATCGGCAATAGCGGAGGATTCACGGGAAGATGCACGCCTCATGGTATACCGTGCACGGGACCTGAAAACGTTTAACATTCAACCATGCCTGTCTCAGTCTCTGAAGCGAACGAGGCGCGTATCAACATCACACCGGTCGCCTTTCGTACGCCGCTCGTACGCTGTAACGCGGATGCTCCCGCGGACTTGTATTTAAAGCTGGAGAACCTGCAGCCGATTGGCTCCTTCAAGATTCGCGGAGCAGCAAACGTAATGGCGCTAACCCCGTCCCGCCAACTGGAACGGGGAGTATTAACCGCTTCGGCGGGCAACATGGCGCAAGGTGTGGCGTTCTGCGCAAGACGTTTGGGCATTAAGGCGACCATCATCGCACCCGAAACAGCTCCGGCAACCAAGATTCTGGCGGTGGAACGGATGGGTGGGCGCGTGATCAAGGTGCCCTTCGCCGAATGGTGGCAAACTTTCGAGAGGCGCTCCTATCCAGGCGTCGACGGCACTTTTATTCACGCCTTCGATGATCCTCACGTGATGGCGGGCAACGCTACCATCACACTGGAACTTCTGGAAGATCTGCCGGATCTGGACGCGGTGGTGATTCCCTGGGGGGGAGGGGGGTTGTCGTGTGGGATTGCCGCCGTGTTGCGAGCGCTCGCTCCGCAGGTTCGAATCTACGCTGCCGAGATCGAAAGCGCTGCCCCACTGGCTGCGTCTCTGGCGGCAGGCCAGCCGCGCCCGGTTGAATACCAGCCGTCATTCGTCGATGGCATCGGCAGCACAACCGTGTTTCCGAACATGTTTCAACAGGCTCGCGTGCTCCTTGATGGTTCCCTGGTTGTGACCCTGAATGAGGCGGCTCAGGCCATGAAACTCGTGGCGGAGCGGAACCGCATTATCGTCGAGGGCGCGGCGGCCTGTGCAGTGGCTGCTGCCCGGTCGGGACGTGCAGGGCCGGGCAAGATAGTGGCGATCGTGTCCGGGGGGAACATAGACTTGGACAAGTTCGCCCAGCTCACTGCGCAGGCCTGATCAAACTCGCGTGAACTTGGACGCACGGCGCTACCCAGAGGAAGGAAGAAGAAGTCTGATCGCAGCGTGGCCTCTGGTCTGTGGACGAGCAGGGCACGCAGGCGATTTCTGCGCTCCTAATAGATAGAATAAGCGGCTGAGCACCAACCACAATGACCAGGCAGAAAATGAATATCGCGATGATCGGTTCCGGCTTCATAGCGAAGGTGCACTCCAATGCCTTCCGCCAAGTCGGCCATTTTTTTGATCTGCCCTATGAACTTCAATTGAAGGTCATCTGCGGACGCAATCGGGCCAAGCTGGAAGCGGCGGCTGCACAGTGGGGCTGGGAAGAGGTCGAAGGGGATTGGCGCGCGCTCGTCAGCCGGAAGGACATTGACATTATCGACATCGCGGTTCCGAATGTTTTGCATGCTCCCATCGCAATTGCAGCAGCGCAGGCTGGAAAGATACTGCTGTGTGAGAAGCCGTTGGCCACGTCCCTGAAAGAAGCCGAAAATATGGCGACGGCCGCCAGCAATGTTCCGAACCTGGTGTGGTTCAATTACAGGCGCGTCCCCGCGGTCGCCTTCGCAAAGCAGCTGATTGATGAAGGACGGACCGGAGAGCCCTTTCATTATCGCGCCCTCTATCTGAATCAGTCAGGCAATGATGCGTCGAAGGCGTCAGGATGGCGGTACAAACGCAGTGAAGCTGGGACCGGCGCCACGGGAGATCTACTGTCACATTCGATCGATCTTGCACTCTACCTGAACGGACCCATCACCGAACTGACGGCTATGACCCACACTTTCGCTCCTGGACGCGATGTTGATGATGCCGCACTGCTGCTGGCTCGATTCGCGAATGGAAGCATTGGCAGCTTTGAGGTGAGCCGCTACGGAGTTGGCTGCCAGAACCGCAACACATTCGAAATCAATGGATCCAGGGGGATGCTGCGATTCAATCTGGAAGACATGAACCGGCTCGACTTCTATGACGCTACCGAAGCTTCAAGCCTGCAGGCCACCCGAAGCCTGATGGTGACCGGACCGAACCATCCCTATTGGGAAGTCTTTTGGAAGCCTGGTCATGCAATTGGCTACGAACATCCGTTTATTGCCACGCTCGGCGATTTTCTGCGCTCAATGGCGCGGAACGAGAAGTTTCATGTGAATTTTGAAGACGCGGTGGAAGTCCAGCGGGTGCTCGATTCCCTCGAACGGTCCGCATTGTCTCGCAATTGGGTGAAGGTGGAGAAGAGGCCGCATTGAGAACGCGAAGCGCACCATCTCCGTTAGCGGCTTTTGCTTTCTAGCGCAGGCTTACTTTCCCAGTTAACTCGATCTGCTCAGCGGAACGCGCAACATAGACGTCGAAGTCACCTGGTGCAACCGTCCACTGGTGATTCTTAGCATCGTAATAAGAGAAGGGTCGATGATCGAGGCTAACCTGGACGTGTTTGGTCTCGCCAGGATTGAGATCCACTTTTTTAAAGCCCTTCAATTCCTTCAGTGGACGCGGTACCGGAGCATGCCGGTCCCCAACGTATACCTGCGCCACCTCAGCGCCGGCGCGATTGCCTGTGTTGGTGACATCGAAAGCCACGCTAACTGGCTGGTCCAGCGAGGACGTGGCTGGGGACACAGTCAGATTCTTGTATGCAAATGTTGTGTAGGACAGCCCGAAACCAAACGGGAATAGCGGCTTGACTGCAGACTTATCGAAATGGCGGTACCCCACGAAGACCCCTTCGCTGTAAGTGACTTTTTTCTCGCCATTTTTCGGATAGTAGGTGTCGTGAACCGCATTATCCTCCCAGCGCCGCTCAATGGACATCGGCAGTCTTCCGGAAGGACTGAACTCGCCAAACAACAGTTGCGCCAGCGCTGTTCCTCCTTCCTGACCGGGATACCAGGCCTGCAAAAGTGCAGGGACCCGATCAAGCCACGATGCCATCTCCACTCCGCCCCCGGAAGTCATAATGACCACACTGTTCTTGTTTATGGCAGCGATCTGCCTGATGAGTTCATCCTGCCCGGGCGGCAGGCGGAATGTACGATCGCCACTTTCCCCTTCGCTGGCGGTGTCAAAGCCCACCGCCAGCACCACGGCATCAGCGTGCGATGCCAGCGATTTTGCCTCGGCGCTGACCAGAGTCTCAGGACGGACAATCCCAAGATTGGCGGTCGTCTTGCCCCAGCCGCTCTTCGAATAGTAATCGAGCTCAACCTGGTGCGGACCTGCGGTCAGGTTCACCGTGGCTTCACCTACAAAGGCATACCAGTCCTTCCAGTTGTCGAGAACAAGTTTCTTGTCTAAGTACAATCTGTAACCGCCGTTTTCGCCGGGACCCTGAACGAAGACGAGGTATTCACCCGCAGCACTGGGAGTGAAGAAGCCTGTCCAGCGGATCGACATATCGTTGTCAGCGCCTCCGCCTCCCCGGGCGGGCTCGTAGCTGACATGTTTATCGGTGCGAGTCACGATGGGCGCGCCACTCAGATCTGCATTGCTAAAGAACTCGGATTTCAGGCCTTGCTGACCACCCGTGGCTTCAGTCGTAAATTCGGTTTGTTTAGCCATGTCTTCGAGGCTGGGGATTCCGCGCTCGTAGTAAACTTTCGTCCCGCTGCCTGCATAATTCACCAAACCTTCGAGATAACTCACCGGCGCAAATGGTCTTGCTTCGGCGCTGCCTCCGCCGCCGGGCTGCGCCGGATAGGCGTCAGGACCGATGACCGCGATGGTTTTTATGCGGGCTTTTTCCAGGGGCAGAATATTGCCGTCATTTTTTAAAAGAACCATGCCCGACCGGGCCGCTTCCAGCGCTACCTGTCTGCCTTCGCGGTTGAACCGGGAA
>CATPBY010000148.1 GCA_955652845.1 uncultured Terriglobales bacterium
CGCTGGCAGGCGCGACAGCACTTGGGCTTACGGCCGATATTAGCGCCCTGGGACGAACCCGGCGCTTGCGTTTGTCAATGGCGGTTCCCGACGGGGACGCGCATGATCGCCTGCCGCCAGACTGGTACCGGCGCAAGATTGCGCAAGTGCAGGAGCAGATGAGGAAGCGCAAGCTCAATGCGCTGGTTCTGCTCAATGCCACAAACGTCATCTACACTACGGGATATTTCCATCTCTCGACCGAGCGGCCACTGGCGGCGCTCATTCCAGAATCGGGCGATCCTGCGCTGTTTATCCCCGGGCTCGAATCCGATCAGGTAAAGCTCTGGTGGGTGAAGGACTACGAAGCATATTTCGATTTTCCTGGTCCAGTGAACCGCGTGCGATGGATTTTCGAACGTGTCGCCAAACGAGGCTTCGGGACAGGAAAGATCGGTGTAGAGGAGCCATCTCCAAGCCGCATGCAGCAGATCAAACTTGGCGCCCCGAAAGCTGCCATCGTCGATGCCGGAGACCTGATAGAAAACATGCGCTGGATCAAGGATGAAGACGAGTTGCGAATCATGCGCCGGTCGATGTATTTTGCCGACTTCACGGTGCAGGCGGGCCGCGAATTCGTGCAGCGTAACGGCGGCGTCACCGAGGACCAAATTTTGAAGGCCACGGCCGATGCTCTCGCTGACAAAATGTCCAGGGAATTGACCGACGTCGTTGGGGTAGGCATTGCACCCCCATTCGGAGGGCTGGTTCCATTTGGCAAACGCTCAGCATTTCCTCACGCCGTTCCCAGCAGAGACCGGCTTAAGTCCGGCGACGCGCTGATCCTGAGTTTCGGCGCGCAGGTGGGCGGATACAACGTCGAGTGCGAGCGCTCTTTCTCTATTGGCAAACCGGGCGACCACGCCAGGCGTCTGTATGACGCCATGCTGGCGGCCCACGATTCCGGCGTAGAAAACATGAAAGAAGGAGCGGTGGCCGAGGAAGTTGACAAGAAAAGTCTGGACCAGGTTCGCAAAGCAGGATTCGAAAATTTTCTCAAGCACCGCACTGGTCACGGCATTGGACTGGAAGGGCATGAAGCGCCTTGGATTGCCGAGGGCGACAAGACCATACTGAAAGAAGGCATGACCTTCAGTTGTGAGCCCGGAGTTTACGATCCTGATTGGGGCGGCTTCCGCCACTCCGACACTGTCATCGTCCGCAAGGACAAGGGTGAGGTTATCAACAGTTATCCGACGCGTCTGGAAGATATGATTATCGAAATCTAAAATTTTCCTTGTTGTCATTTTGAGCGATGCGGCTAATCCGGGGCGGTTGCGGACGGCTCGAAAAACCTGGATCCCTGGCTTCGCTCGGAACGACCACGAGACTTTCTCGCCAGATGTGCATCCAAGCAGAGGGAGCCTTCTAATATGAAAGAGACTAGTGTTACCGACAAAGAAAAAGTTACAAAACCCGACGTCGTAAAAACTGATGAAGAATGGCGGAAGCAACTCTCCCCGGATCAGTATCAGGTAACCCGCAAGGCCGGAACCGAGCCGGCATTCACCGGCAAATACTGGAAGACAAAAGATGCCGGCACCTACACATGCGTGTGTTGTGGGCAGCCGCTTTTCAGTTCAGAGACCAAGTTTGACTCCGGCACCGGCTGGCCGAGTTTTTTTAAGCCCCTGGACGAAACTGCCGTAAACGCCCATACCGACAGCAGCTACGGCATGGTTCGAACGGAGGCGCGTTGCGCACGCTGCAATGCCCACCTGGGGCATGTTTTCGAAGACGGGCCAGCCCCGACCGGCTTGCGCTACTGTATGAACTCCGCAGCATTGGATCTCAAGCCCGACCCAAAGAAATAGGCACGGCCCAAGCCGTGCCCGTCAGAGTTGGGGATGCGGAAAACCTACACGTTGCCGGCGACGACAGCGGCCGCTCTGGGCTCGGACGTGGTCGTTTTCGCCTGCTCGGAAACTCCCGGCTTGCCTTGAGTGTTCTGCTTCTCATTCTTGTGTTCGACGGCGCGAACCTGAACGCTGCCTTTCAGGATGGCCCCGTCTTCGACACTGATGCGCTGGGTGACAACATCACCGGTAAGCGAACCCTCGCTGCGAATGTCCAGGCGATCGCTACACTGAATGTTCCCCTGCACTTTGCCCATGATTACAACTTCGCGAGCGATAATGTTGGCGGCCACGCTGCCGTTACGTCCAACAGTAACCCGGTTATCGGCAATATTAATTATGCCCTCAATCCGGCCGTCAACGTAGAGCGATTCTGCACCGCTGACCTCGCCCTTAATTACTAGTGAGCGCCCGATCGTGGCTTGCTCCACAGGAGAGCTGAGAGTTTTGCCCGGCGCGAAATTCGGATTCGAGGAAAACTGAGACTTTGGAGATTGGTTATCTGTTGGCTGCAACATCGATTTAAGGCCTTCCTTAAGTTCCGCGCGGCAATCGGACTCATTAGCGCCGCATGCGGCGGGTCTTCTATTTGCGAACGTTCGGCCACTGGCCAAGCTGAATATCGCACGGCATTATGGAATGGAGCAGGTTACGGAAGAACGAGACCCTCTGCCTGCTACCATTGAACGTGCGTTTTTATCGACGCGCCTGCCCAGTGCCTGACTCAATCGAGGAGAATCAATGAAATACCGGAAGCTTGGCCGCACCGGATTTGAAGTGAGCGAGATCGCCCACGGACTCTGGGGCATGAGCGGATGGACTGGCTCCGATGACCGCGAATCTCTGGAAGCTCTGCAATTGGCTGTCGATCTGGGCTGTAACTTCTTCGACACTGCCTGGGCATATGGAGATGGCAAGAGTGATGGTTTGCTCGGCCAGATTCTCTCAAAGAACCGGGGCAAGCGGTTGTATGCGGCTTCGAAGATTCCGCCGCTGAATCAGAAGTGGCCGGCTTCGCCGAAGGACAAGTATCGGGATGTCTTTCCGGCTTCCCACGTGTCCAAGCACACAGACCTTATCCGGGAAAAACTCGGCGTCGAGTCGATTGACCTCTTGCAGTTTCATGTCTGGGACGATATTTGGACCGATGAACCCGAGTTCCGCCACACCGTGGAAAAACTGAAGGCAGATGGGACGGTCCGCACTTTCGGCTTGAGTCTCAATCGCTGGCAGCCGGAGAATGGTCTCAAGGCCCTGCGCACCGGGTTGGTGGACGTAGTGCAAGTCATTTACAACATTTTTGATCAAGCCCCTGAGGATGAACTCTTCCCTCTCTGCCGGGAGTTGAATGTCGGCGTTATCGCGCGGGTGCCGCTCGATGAAGGCAGCCTGGGCGGAAAAATGACCATCGAAACAAAATTTCCGGCTGACGACTGGCGCTCCAGATACTTTGGCCCTGCGAATCTCGCTCAGACGGTGGCCCGTGTGGACAAACTGAAAACCGTGCTGCCTCCGTCGATGACACTGCCCCAGATGGCTCTACGTTTCGTACTCTCGAATCCCGCGGTCAGCACGACCATTATCGGGATGAGAAAACCAGAGCATGTCCGGCAGAACATTGCGGTCAGCGACGCCGGTCCGCTGGATGCATCCCTGCTGCAGAAACTGACGAATCACCGCTGGGAGCGCAAGCCGAAACGCTGGTCCGACTGAAAGGATTACCTAGCGGACACCTTCGTGTGGGCGACGAGCGCCAGCCAGCAGTTGGGCAGGTGAGCGCCCAACGGCCGGGTGTTAAGGCTGCAACGCCTGTTCTAACCCTTCCCACTCAGTCAAGCGAGATTGCAACTCTGACCTGTGCTCGGCCAATTCCTGGGTGAGGCGCTGTGTCTCCTCGACGCTTACGAACGTTTGCAGCGAAGCTTCGCACTCGGCAATGGCATCTTCCAGACGATTGATCTCTTCCTCAAGCTGGCTAACGCGCTCTTCCATTTGTTTGCGTTTAATGGGATTCAACCGCTTGGATTTCGCCTCTTCGGATTCCGCCGCGACAGCGTTGCCATTCGCCGGCTGGACTGATTTTGCAGAGACTGCAACCGATTCCTGCAGTCGCGCAGCCCCACCCTCTTTCCTCCAGCGATAATCTTCGTAGTTGCCGGGATAGACTTCCACCCGGCCATCGCCCACCTCGAAGACGCGTGTGGCCAGCTTGTCGATGAAGTAGCGGTCATGAGAGACGAAAACCACGGTTCCGTTGTAGTCGCTCAAAGCTTTCAGCAGGACGTCCTTGGCGCGCATGTCGAGGTGGTTGGTCGGCTCATCCAGCAGCAGAAAATTTGCCGGATGAAGCAGCATGCGCAGCAAGGCGTAACGGTTGCGTTCTCCGCCTGAAAGAACTCCAATGCGCTTGAACACATCGTCCGCCGCGAAAAGAAAGCAGCCCAGCAGGCTGCGCAGTTCGGTCTGCGTAGAGCGGGGAGAGAGTTCCCCAAGATCATCCAGAATGCGGGCGTCGGGATTGAGTTCCTTGTACTGGTCCTGAGCGAAGTAGTCAGGTTGAACATTGTGGCCGAGGCGGTATTCGCCCGCGCTCAGTGGCTCCTGTCCTGCCAGCAGCTTGATCAGAGTTGATTTTCCCGCACCATTTACTCCGACCAAAGCAATACGGTCACCGCGCTCGATCATGAAGTCGACGCCCCGAAAAACTTGTTTCTCACCGTAGGCCTTGGCGACTCCGGCAAATTCCGCGACGATCCGTCCGCTCGGTTTCGGCTGCGGGAAGGTGAAGTGAATGGTCTTTTCTTCTTCCGGCAGCTCGATCCGGTCCATTTTTTCCAGTTCTTTAATGCGGCTCTGTACCTGTTTGGCCTTGGTCGCCTGATAGCGGAAGCGGTTGATAAAAACTTCCAGCTGCTCAATGCGCTCGCGCTGGTTGCGATAAGCTGACTCGAGCTGCTCCAGCCGCTGCGTCTTCTGCCCCAGATACTTTTCGTAATTTCCGCTGTAAAGATGAATCCGCTTGTTCCAGATTTCGACGATCTTGTCGACGGTGACGTCGAGAAAATACCGGTCATGCGAGATCAGAACCACAGCATGCGGATAGTTCGCCAGATATTCTTCCAGCCAGTTGCGGGCTTCGAGATCGAGGTGGTTGGTCGGCTCGTCCAGCAACAACAATGTTGGCTGTTGCAGCAGCAGCTTGGCTAGAGCCAGTCGCATCTGCCAGCCGCCGGAAAACTCCTCGGTCTGACGATTCCAGTCTTCTTTGTGGAAACCCAAACCTGAAAGCACGGTGCCCACCTGCGCCTCGATGGCATAACCGTCCCGCGTGCGAAATTCGTGTTCAATACGATGGTAGCGTTCGGCAACCTGCGAGTATTCCGTAGACGAATGGTCCAGCTCCGAGATGCGGCCGGTCAGGTCCTCCATCTCTTTTTCTAATCCGCGCAATTCAGAGAAGACGGACATACACTCGGCGAACACGGTGTACCCGGAAAGTGTCAAACCATCCTGCGGAAGATACCCGGCGCTGATCCCCTTAGCTGTGCTGATCGAGCCATAGTCGAGGGCTTCGATCCCCGCCAGAACCTTCATCAGGGTGGATTTACCGGTCCCGTTTGCGCCAACCAAACCCACCCGGGCGTGCGGAGTAATCATCCAGTCCGCCGCTTCAAACAGAAGTTTGTGGCCATACCGCTTGCCGGCTGAGGAAAGCTGGATCATGAGACTTCTTTAATCGTCTCATGAGAACCAGATTTTGGAGAAGGAAGCGAATGCCCCCAGTCGTTCGAAGCCCTTCGATCAAGATACTTCAACGCACAGCTGGGTTTTTCGAGCTGGATAATCTGTTGGAGTTCCTGATGGGCAACGCGGAAGGCTTGTTGGCGCTGATTTGATCGAGCGCCCGGTCAATTACCGCCTGCAGTTCCCTGGCGTACTTAACTTCACGCCCTTTGGCCAGAATTTTCCTGGCTTCGTCGGCTGTAAACCAGGTCGGATTGCGCATTGGCTCAGTCGCTGCTCCGTTCTGCTCGACTTCCAGCAGAAAGGCTTTGACCACGAATTCCCGCACTCCCGGCGGCTTCCAGAATACTCCCTTGGAATGAATGTAGAGATGAAAGTGCTGAGGCTCGATCTGGCCGCGAACTCCCGCCTCTTCCCAAGCCTCGCGTTCCGCTGCCCTGCTGTGCGAGAGAGACGGTTCTGGAGCTCCTTTGGGAAAGGTCCACTTGCTTCCGCCGTTCGTATTAACCAACAGAAATTCCACTGTCTGCCGCGGCCGCCGGTAGCAGACAGCCGCTACCTGCAGGGGTAGTGCGAATCGTGGAATTCGAGGGCCAGCCATCTCCGAAGCCTCCGCAGAGCTTTCGCAGCTTCCGATGATAGTCCGAAGATATTTCAGTAATGTTAAAGTGCAACAAAAAAGGTGCAAAGAGGGGGTTACCAAAGGGTCATCCGGCGAGACATGAAACGATTGTCTACACGACGGCAGGTCTGGGCTCGAGCTGACGCATAGTTTCTAAAATCGTAAAGATGACGTTCTCGTCGCCAATCGCGGTATTGATCATCATGTGGTAAAGACAACGGGTGGGCCAATCCGCGCCAAAATAATGCTTAATAAATTCCATGCGTTCGCGGTCCACGGTGTCAACCAGTTCTTCGGCTTCCTTCTGACTTTTGCCTAATTCCCGCAGGCGCCGGATCTTCTCCACGCGGGGCGCGTAGAGGAAAACCGAGAACGTGTCAGCGCGATCTCTCAGGAAATATGGCGCACCCCGTCCGACAATCACGCAATTGCCGGCAGCAGCAGCTTCTTCCATTACCTGCTGGCCAATCTGCACCATGCAATCCGCATCGAAGATCTCGGTTCCGGAGGTGGCCATGCTGCGCTCATAGCTGCCACGCCAGAAGACCTTGGCCAACCTGTGGAAGGTGCTGTCTAAGCGCTCCTCGCAATCTTTTACGGCGGAACAGTCCACCTTGGCGAGCTTGGCGATTTCCTCGGTCAGGGCATGGTCCCAAAGCTTCCAGCCCAGACGCTTCGCCAGTTCGGCGCCTATTTGCGCTGCCCCGCTTCCGAATTCGCGCTCGATGGTGATGACGCGATACATTTTGATGTCTCTAGTGGACGGGTATTTCCCCGCCCGTCGGCGGCCTCTTCATCAGGAATGCCAACGGGATCATAGCCATGATAGCGACTCCCAGGATCCAGAAGCAATCAATGTACGCCAGCATGCTGGCCTGGCGAAACAGCATACCTTGCACCAGGCCATAAGCTTTATGGGTGGCGTCCGCTGCCGAAGCCCCGCCCCTTCCGCTGACAGCGCCACTAAGGCCTGAAAGCAATTTCCGCAGATTCGGATTGGATGCGGAAAGATGGCTTGACAGTGTCGCCTCGTGGTACTGGGTTCTGCGATCGAGCATTGTGGTCACTACGGAAATCCCAACGCTGCCTCCAATGTTGCGCGCCAGGTTCATCAGGCCAGACGCCGCGTTATTTTTCTCCCGCGGCAAATAGGCGTAAGCCGCTGTGTTTATGGGGACGAATAAGAATGCCATGCCCACCGACTGGAGCATCCTGGCCAGGACGATGGCGCGAAAATCTATCCCCAGATCGAAGCCCGTCATATGAAATAGCGAGAAAGAAAGCACGCATAGTCCGAAAACCATAAGACGGCGGGCATCATAGCGTGAGAGCAGAAAGCCCACGATAGGCATCAGCACCATAATGGTAAATCCGCCCGGGGAAAGAGCCATGCCGGCCTGCTGGGCGGTGTATCCCAGGAGGGTTTGCATAAAAAGCGGCAGCAGAAGCGTACTGCCCAGCAGGGCAAATCCGAGCATGAACATCATCAGATTGGCGGAGGCGAATGTCCGCTCCTTGAACAGGTGCAGATCAATAACCGGGTCCTTGCGCGTCCATTCCCAGAAGAAGACAAATATCAGTGAGGCCGCAGAGATCAGCGACAGAATCAAAATGAAGTGCGACTCGAACCAATCATCGCGCTGTCCCTTGTCGAGAACAACCTGTAAGGTGCCGAGACCGAGGGCGACAAAACTCAGTCCGACGTAGTCAATCTTCAGCTCCGAAAGCTTCCTCCGCTTGAAGTATGGCGGATCCTGAATCAACCGCGAAGTAAGCAGCAGAGAGAGGATGCCGACGGGAATATTTACAAAGAAGATCCAGCGCCAGGTGTAATTGTCGGTAATCCATCCGCCCAGCGTGGGACCGATAGCCGGCGCCATCACTACCGCAATTCCGTAGACTGCAAATGCCATCCCTCGCTTCGCCGGGGGAAAGGTGTCGGCCAGAATCGCCTGCTCACTGGGCTGCAGTCCTCCACCCCCCGCACCCTGGAGGATGCGGAAAAAAATCAGCATGCCCAGATTCGGAGCCAGGCCGCACAGCAGAGAACTGACCGTGAAGATAGCGACGCAGGTCATGTAGAAACGCTTGCGCCCGATGATGGAAGACACCCACCCGCTGAGCGGCAGCACGATGGCATTAGAAACCAGGTAAGAAGTAAGCACCCAGGTGCTTTCGTCAGTGCCGGCGGAGAGACTTCCAGCGATATGGGGCAGGGATACGTTGGCGATGCTGGTATCCAGCACCTCCATGAAGGTGGCAAGTGTTACCGCCAGCGCGATAATCCATGGATTAACCGCGGGACGCCATTCCGCATCGCCGTCCATGGTCAGCGCAGCGGAACTCATCGGATCCAGACCTTGGGCTCAACCGACATGCCCGGCCGGAGAACGTGCTCCTTGGTTTCGCCTGGATCGAAGGTAATTTTCACCGGCATTCGCTGCACAACCTTGACGTAATTCCCAGTGGCGTTTTCCGGAGGAAGCAAGCTGGAAATCGCGCCGCTGGCTCCCGAGATGCTCTGCACATGTCCCTTGTAGTCCTTACCCGTGGTGTCGACGTGAATGGTGGCAGGCTGGCCGACCTGCATTCTTCTAAGCTGGGTTTCTTTAAAATTTGCCGTTACCCAGATATCGTCGAGGTTAATGACCTTCATCAATTCCTGACCGATGGAAACGTTCTGCCCCACTTCAACCGTGCGATTGGTCACGATACCGCTTACCGGCGCGACAATCAGCGTGTATTGCAGATTAAGTTCGGCCTGGTCGAGTTCGGCTTTTTTGAGTTGGGCCTGCGCCTCGGCTGACTGGGCTCGGGATCGAGTTGTGGCTACCTGTTGCGGACCGGTCTTGGCTGACTGCAGGCTGGCTTCGGACTGGGCGAGTTTGCTTTGGGCTTGCGTCACCTGCTGCTCGGCGGCCGAGGCGGAGGCGCGCGCTGCGACAACCCCCGCCGCACTGGCTCGGGCCGCGGCCACTGCCTGGTCGTACTGCTGCAGCGAAATCTCCTGTTTATCAACCAGTTGTTTGTAGCGGCCTAAATCATTTTGCGCCTTGACGTCATTGGCTTCGGCTTGCTGCAACTGAGCCCGGGCGGCGTCCAATTGCTGGCGCGCGACTGAAATGCCCGCGCGGGCATTCTCCACGTCGGCTTGAGCGCCGGTCAGTTGACTTCCGGTATTGATCGAAGCTATGGGAACACTTACTTGCTCGGCCTGGGCCGCGGCTACCGCGGCTTCATAATCGGCTTTAGCCTTCGCCACCGCAACCTGGTAGTCCCGGGGATCAATCTCTACCAGGGGAGTCCCGGCGGCCACATACTGGTTATCGTTGACCAGAAGCTTATCCACGTGGCCGGAGACGCGGGCGCTGACCGCATTCAAGTGTCCGTCGATCTGGGCATCGTCGGTAGATTCGTAGCTCCCGAAGTAGCGCCAGAGGAAG
>CATPBY010000149.1 GCA_955652845.1 uncultured Terriglobales bacterium
AACTTCTTTGAAATCTGATTCATTGTTTCCGCACCGACTTTTCGATGACCGCAAAGGCGCGGCTGATCTCATTTTTCAACTCGGCAAAATCCGCCTTCAAGAGTGACCTCTTCGGATTAATGACCACGTCAACCGGAACATTTACTGGTCCGTGAAGCCGGACAGCCTCGCGCAGGCGCCGCTTCATGCGATTGCGATCGACTGCGCCACCCAGCGTTCGTCCCACTGTGAATCCTACCCGATACCCGGCAGCGTCCGCCCGCGCCAGGTAAAATACGGTCATGCGGCTGGCAAAATGCCGCCGTCCCTGTTTGTAAACGCGTTCGAAATCCGGATGCCGCAACAGCCGCGAACCGCGTGGAAACCTGGCCCGTGTTTCGCCTGAGTTCTGATTGGCGCCGCCATTCGGAAGGATGACGTTCACAACTCACAATCCAGACTTGAGGCGCAAAGTCCTGCCACTTCCTGAAGAACAGCGAATTTATTCACGAAAGCCGGGCTTGACTGATACCCGCTTGCGACCCTTGGCGCGCCGGCGCGAGAGTACCGCCTGACCGCTCTTGGTCTTCATCCGCGTGCGAAATCCGTGCGTTTTCGAGCGGTGACGGCGGTTCGGTTGAAATGTGCGCTTGGGCATGAAAGGTTCCAACTCCTGATTCGATAATGGGTATAAGGTGAATGACGAGTATAAATGAGCGCCAGCGGCGCGGGCAAACCTGCCAAGCGGGAAGCAATCGCATCCCCAGCAAAAATTCGCCAAAACCCGCGTCCAGGGCTTGCACCATGGGCGTGGCAGTTACAACTTGAACACTTGACAGAAAGTTTCTCCAGGGTTCTGAATCATCATGACAGGAATAAATGCGCCCGCAAGATTTCCGCGCAGCGGAAAAATTTGTGCTAGTATGCGGGACTGTTCCAGCTTACTGATTTTTTCTGAGCCCAGCGCAACCGCCCCGCACTACGAGGCTGCTCTGCTGGAAACAAAAAGCTGCCTTTTCCAAGGAATTGATACCGGGCGCTGACCAGCCACGGCTGCCCCAGAAAAATTATATGTCCGTTCCAAGTCCAAGCCTGACTGTAAATCCGTGGGTACGCATTCTTGATGCGCTGGAAAAGAAAATTAACCGGCACTCCTATGACACCTGGTTGAAGCCGACCCGGTACAGCCACGCCAGCGGAGGCGTCCTGTTTGTCCGGGTGCCGACGGTTGAATTCCGCAGTGTAGGCGACAAGTACGCGGACCTGATTCAAGAGGCGGTTGACAATCTCGGCCTGGAATACGAAGAAGTCAAGTTCGTAACTCCCGAGGATGATCCCGCGGCCACGCCGGTTCGCCACGATGGCGGGCTTTCGGCGCAAACAGCGCCTGTCCTTCATCCCTCTCAGTCTCGCTTCGATTGGGATGGCGCGGCGCAGCTGAATCCGCGTTATACGTTTGACGCCTTCGTCATCGGCAGCGGCAACCAGTTTGCGCACGCCGCCTGTCAGGCGGTCGCGGAGCGTCCGTCCAAGGCCTACAACCCGCTCTTCCTTTATGGCGGAGTCGGCATGGGCAAGACTCATCTGATGCAGGCCATCGGGCATGAGATCAGGCGAAGGCAGCCGCAGGCAGCGATCTGCTATGTCTCCAGCGAGAAGTTCACCAATGAAATGATCAATTCGCTGCGCTATGACAAGATGACCAGTTTCCGCGACAAGTTCCGTAACGTCGATGTGCTGCTGGTGGATGACATTCAGTTCCTGGCGCAGAAGGAGCGCACGCAGGAGGAATTTTTTCATACCTTCAACGCGCTGCACGAGTCGATGAAGCAGATTGTGATTGCCAGCGACCGTCCTCCCAAGGAGCTGGCTGAAGTCGAAGACCGCCTGCGCAGCCGGTTTGAGTGGGGGCTGATTGCGGATATCCAGCCGCCCGATCTGGAAACCAAAGTTGCCATCCTGCAGAAAAAGGCGGAGCAGGAAAAGGTCACCCTGCCGACGGATGTGGCGCTCTACATTGCCTCCAACATTCGCTCCAACGTGCGGGAACTGGAGGGGGCGCTGATCCGGCTGGTAGCCCATTCCTCGCTGATCGGGGCTGAAATCACCCTGCCCTATGCCCAGCAGGTGTTGAAGAACTTTATCGATTCGCAAGCCCGAAAGGTGACCATTGAATCCATCCAGAAGGCTGTGGCGGAGCAGTTCGGGCTGCGGCTGGTGGAGATCAAGGCCAAGAACAATTCGCGGGCCATTGTCTATCCACGGCAGATCGCGATGTATCTGGCCAAGCACCTGACCGAGGCATCCCTGCCAGAGATCGGGCGGCAATTTGGCGGCAAGCACCACACCACCGTGCTGCACTCGGTCGAAAAGATCGACGGGGTGCGGAAGACAGATAAAGATTTGAACCGGATGATCAATAAGCTGACGGAACAATTGGGCGGGTAGGGATTCCCCGGTACGTCCTGTTTTCCATCGGAACAGCCGGTTCATGCTGGTTTTCATGGTTTTTCTTTTGATATAACGGAGCTATCAGAATGGCGCGGTGCCAAGGGAGACTTGGGTTATGCCGGTAGAAGCTATGGCGTCGGCGGTGGGAACCTCCACCATGGAGATCACGGTCAGCAAGTTTGAACTTCTGCGCGAGCTCACGGCGACCCAGGGTGTGGTCGAACGCAAGACCACGATCCCGATTCTTTCGAACTATCTGTTCGAAGCCGCAGGCGACAAACTTTCGCTTACCGCCACCGATCTGGATTTGAGCCTGCGCACCTCTTGCGTTGCCAAGGTGAAAAAAGATGGCGCCTGCACGATTCCCGCCCGCAAGCTGCATGATTATGTGAAGCTGCTGCCTGACGCCGATATCACGATCAAGCTGTTGGAGAACCACTGGGTCAGCATTCGCTGCGGACGTTCCAACACCAAAATGGTGGGGATGGCGCGGTCGAATTTTCCCAGCCTACCGGCATTTCCCACCGCCGGCATAATAAAGATTCCGGCGCAGGTGCTGCGTGGCATGATTGCCAAGACCTGCTTTGCCATCGCCAGCGAAGAGTCGCGCTACACGCTGAACGGGGCATTGATGGTGCTCAAGCCGGAATCAATCACCATGGTCGCGACCGATGGCCACCGGCTGGCTCATATTGAGCGCAGCGGAGAAAAGTTCGACGGCGTTTCCGGTGAGATGAAGACTCTGGTTCCCAAGAAGGCGATGGACGAACTGAAGTCGCTGCTGGATTCGACCGATGCCGAGAGCGTCGATTTCGCCAAAGACGAATCCACGCTGTACTTCCGGATTGGCCCACGACTGATGACCTCGCGTCAACTTACCGGACAGTTTCCCAATTACGAGGCAGTCCTGCCCAAGGACAACAGCAAGAGCATCACGCTTCATGGAGAAGAGTTGAGCGCTGCGATTTCGCGCGTGGCTCAATTCGCCGATGAACGCTCGCGCGCGGTTCGCCTGAAGCTGGAAAAAGCGGAGTTGAAGCTCTCCGCCTCCTCGACTGAGACCGGCGAATCGGAAGACTCGATGGAAACGGATTATAACGGCGATGCTCTCACTATCGGCTTCAACGCGCAATACATTCTGGATTTTCTGAAGGCAGCTGGCGCGGGCGATGTAAAGCTCGAACTGAAGGATGCGCAGTCCGCCGGCCAGCTACGCCCAGCCGATAGTGAAGATTACAAGTACCGCTACATCGTGATGCCGATGCGGATCTGAGAACGGACTGGGTAAGATAGGGCTGACGCCCGTCAGTCCCGACTTTTTTATGGCCTAGATTAATTGTTGCTGGCGTTCCTCCAAATTGCCAGACCTCCCTGTGAGTCCAACTTTGAAAGTTGCGGGCGGGGTCCCGGCCCACGCTTTGAGCGGTTCACCTTGACCTGCCCCGCGGCCGCGCCGTAAAGTAGCCGCCACTCTGTTTGGAGGTGCCCCCATGCTCAGCGGATTCAAGCAGTTTATTCTTCGTGGCAACGTGGTCGATATGGCGGTAGGCGTGGTCATCGGCGCAGCTTTCGCGTCGGTGGTGGGTGCTTTCACTAAGGATTTGCTGACTCCCTTAATCTCCGCCATTGTGGGCAAGGGAGGACAGTTTTCCACTCTCAGCTTTGCGATTCGCGGCAGCGTTTTCAACGTCGGGGATTTCATCAATACCCTGATTTCGTTCATGCTGGTAGCCGCCGCGGTTTATTTTTTTGTGGTCACTCCTATCAATGCGTTAATCGCCCGGACGCGCAAAGCTCCGGCGCCGGCCGATCCTACTACCAAGAAGTGCCCGGAATGCCTGAGCGAAATTCCGATTGACGCGCGCCGCTGCATGCATTGCACGCAGCCGGTCCTCGGCAGAGCAGCCTAGATGAATGTACGCGTCAAGCCTCTGAGGTAACATGGCTGGGTGAGTTTCCGTCGCTACAGGGTTCCCGTGTTATTTCTCGGCCTCGCGCTGGCTGCGCTTCAAGCACACGCCTGTAAGCAAACTCCCGGGTCTTCCAATGGCGTCGGCGTCCATCATTCGCAAACGAGGCGAATGGGGCGCCCGGATTCTCCGATTGACGCGGGTGCTATTCGTGACGGCGTATATCGCAACGGATTCTTTGGATTCTTCTGCAAAATTCCCTTTGGCTGGGTGGAACGTAGCAAAGAGATGCGGGATGATTCGGCCGGCACCGCGAAATCATCGGTGTTGCTGGCTATCTTCGAAAGGCCGCCAGAAGCTACAGGGAACACGATAAATTCAGCGGTTGTGATTGCGTTCGAGCAAACCTCGTCTTTTTCCGGATTGAAGACCGCCGCGGACTACTTTGGCCCGGTGACCGAACTGGCCACTGCCAGGGGCTTCAAGGTTGCAAACGA
>CATPBY010000150.1 GCA_955652845.1 uncultured Terriglobales bacterium
ATGCTCATCTCTGCCTTTCCAGCTTAGATGCGAGAGTTCGAAGGAGTTTAGTACGAATTGCAAAAAGATTGTAAAAACGCCCGGTTTGACGGGTCCCGTACCCTTTGCTACCGTTGAGGGTTTCCTCCCGGAAGCCATGCAGGCGCGGGCGTACCGGCCCGTAGGCTCATAGCAGCGGCGACGAAACAGAATTGAGAATCACATGGCGCTGAAGTTCCGGGGAGTTGATTTCCTCGATTTCGATAGCCTGCTCACCGATGATGAGCGTCTGGTCCGGGACACAACTCGCAAATTCATCGAAGACAACCTGATCCCGATCATCGAGGAGTGCAACCGCGCCGGCCGTTTTCCGCGGGAACTGGTCAAGCCGATGGCCGACCTCGGCTTTTTTGGCGCCAGCCTTAAAGCCTACGGATGCGCCGGCATGTCCAACGTGGAATATGGCCTGGTCACGCAGGAACTGGAACGTGGCGACTCCGGCCTGCGTTCCTTCGTCAGCGTGCAATCGGCTCTGGTCATGTATCCGATCTATGCTTTCGGGAGTGAAGAACAGAAAACGCTCTGGCTGCCGGCCATGCAAAAAGGGGAAAAGCTTGGTTGCTTCGGTCTGACCGAACCAGACTTCGGATCGAACCCTGGCGGGATGCGAACCCGTGCCCGCAGGACGGGCAAGGAATATGTCCTGAATGGCGAGAAGATGTGGATCACCTCCGGATCGATCGCCGACGTGGCCGTGATCTGGGCCAAGGTTGAGGATGAGGACAACACCGTACGCGGCTTTCTGGTCGAAACCGATCGTCCCGGCTTTCGCGCCGAAGACATCCATGGCAAGTGGTCGCTGCGGGCGTCGGTCACGTCGAGCCTGTCTATGCAGGACGTTCATATCCCTGAATCAAACTTGCTGCCGGGAACGGGCGGATTGAAGTCTCCGCTGAAGTGCCTGAACCAGGCGCGCTACGGAATTGCCTGGGGAGCAATCGGCGCTGCCATGGCTTGTTACGATTGCGCCCTGCAGTATTCGCTCTTTCGCAAACAATTTCACGACCAGCCTATCGCCTCACGCCAGCTGGTGCAGGAAAAGCTGGCCTGGATGATTTCCGAAATCACCAAGGCGCAGCTGCTGGTCCTGCAAGTTGGACGCCTCAAGGACAAAGAGAAGTCCCGGCCGCAGCATATTTCGATGGCCAAGCGAAATAATGTCTGGATGGCGCTGGAGTGCGCTCGCATGGCCCGCGACATCTTAGGCGCGAACGGCGTAGCGGATGAATATCCAATCATGCGGCACATGATGAATCTGGAGTCGGTAAAAACTTACGAGGGCACCCATGACATCCATACCCTGATCATCGGGCAAAGCGTCACGGGAATCGACGCCTTCTGAAAGTTGCCGATTTCGTCCGCACCCACTACAAGAACCACTACGAGAAGGGGTGCCCCCTACCTTTTCGCGTCTTTTGCGAAAAAGTGGGATGAAGCGCTGCACCCCTTTCATCTTCCCGAGCATTTCTACTGCCGGTTGTGCTCATCGTGACCGCGTACGCGATCGTGCTCTCCGCGATCGTGTTCCCCGCGATCCTGGCCTTCGTGATCGCGCCCATGCCCGTTGTCATGATCTTCGTGGTCCCAATGGCCTTCGTGCATCTGCCATCCCCGCTGATAATGATCATAGTGAGGATGGTTCCAGTACGCTCCTTCGTAGGGCGGTTGATCCCAGCGCCCCTGCACCCAGCGATAATGACGCCCGTTCGGCTCCCAGTATCCATCCACCCAGGCATAACCAGGGCCGGGAGCTTCCCCTCGTCTTTCATAACGCATCGGCGGGGGCGCGCCCCCGATGTAGAGCGAAACCTGCGCCAAACTGGGAACAGCGATGGCCGCCGTCAAAATCAGTCCGCAGATCCATTTCACTGCCAATCTCATGCTTTATCTCCTTTGGAACTTCGAATTGTGAAGCGTTACCGCCAATTGCCGTTTTAAAAACTCCACTTCATAGCGGCGAATCTTTCTGCCGAGTGGCTTTTACCCCCGTCAGGATTCCCACTCCCACCAGCACCACCCCGCCGACCACGATCCAGTGAGCTGGCAGGTGGACCAAAACCGCGCCATAGATCAATCCGGCTACCACTATGGCGAAGCCGGTGATGTAGATTGCGAAGGACACTTCATTAGGTATCGGCGCAGGCGCAAGCGGCATTAGCCTGACGGGTCGGAAAATGTGCCTGGAAAGGTAACGAAAGTATGCATGGTGTAAACGCCGCAAGCTGGCAATTCTGTCTCAAATTGCACATTTCGCCTTTGCACTGAGTTGTTTATGTGAGTCGCAGCCCAAACTGAGGCGTACCGTCAGGCCCGTAAATAGGCCGTGTATCTCTTGTTACGCAGGAGGATGTCCCATCTGCCCCCACTGAGCTCTTCCCCGGGCAACCTACAAAAATCGATCTTGAGGAAAGGATGTACCCATGAGGTTCAAATCGATCGCCCCTATCGTTGCGGTTCTACTTCTCTCCGCTTCCGGGTACGCTCAAAGCAACAGTTGCGCCTACACATTCACCTACCCGAAATTTCACTTTAGCTTTTGTGTTACGTCC
>CATPBY010000151.1 GCA_955652845.1 uncultured Terriglobales bacterium
GTGACCAGCGCCGCGGCCAGCCAGTGCTGCCGCAGTTCGCAGGAAGAGTTGGTGGTTCTTGGCGTGTTCGTTCATGCGGGCGACCATGCCAATGCGTCGCACTCCGGAACGGGCTGGCAGCGCGGCTTCCGCAGGCGTAAAAGCGGACCGGGGAAGACCATTGCCAATTACTACCAGCCGTGCATGCGGCACTCCCAGCTTTACCAGGCCGTCGGCAGCGGCGCGTGAGTTGCATACTACGCGATCGCACCACCGCAACACAGCCGCCTGCGCCCGCGATTGTTTCCAGGTCAGCAGATCACCCAGTTGACGCTGGCTGCCGATGAGCACGGGAATTCGGGCGTAGCGCGCGGCCGGAATTAAAGTCAGGTTAGAATAGAAATCAAACGCATGCGCAATTGCCGTCCCCAGCCCGCGCAGATGACGAGCCAGTCGAAGGCGCATGCTTATCGATGCCGCCCCATACAGATTGCCGCCCGTAGGGAATTCCTTCACGTCACCCAGGTTGGCCAAAAAAGGGCCACGCTTCTGGATGCAGCCAAGATGCAAGTCGAATGATTTCGGATCCAGCGATTGTGCCAACGCGGCAAACTGACGCTCGCTCCCGCCGGTTTCCAGCGTGTCCGTCATGAGAAACACGCCGGGGCGCTGGGAATCTGTGGCCGCAGCGTTGCGGCTTCCCCGAAGATTCGACGCCTGGAAAGTCAGACTCTGATCGGACTCCGAGTTCATCTGGCTTCCTCGCTGAGCGAGGTTGCGTGACTGAAAGGCAACGGAAATACGCCGGCCGCGGATTGTTCCAGGAAGTTCCGCTGCCACAGTTCAAACATCAACAGCCGCCAAATACGGGGAGAGTGGTCGCGGCGTTCTCGAAAGTGCTCGTCCAGCAAGCGGCGTACGCCCGCAGGATTGAAATATCCGCGCTGCAGGGTCCGTGGCTCGAGCAAAATGGTAAGAATCATTTCTTTCAGTTCATTGCGAATCCAATGGACCAGCGGCAGAGCGAAACCCTGCTTCGGACGGTCCAGCACTTGCCTGGGCACACCCACTCGTTCGGCGAGTTTCCTCAAAAGATATTTTTGCGTCCCGCCACGCATCTTCCATTCCACAGGAAGCCGGGTGACCCACTCCAGAAAGACGTGATCCAGCAGGGGCACGCGAGCTTCCAGCGAGGTGGCCATACTCATCCTGTCTACCTTGGTGAGAATGTCACCCGGTAAATAGGTCTTCGTGTCCAGATACAAAACCTTGCTCAATGGATCGCGGGCCGGGGCTTTCTCCAGGTAGGAGTGAAACAGATCGAGAGGCGATCCCAGGCGCTCTGCTGAGGCAATGAAGTCGTTCGAGAGCAGCCCCATTTCTCTCTGAAAAGCGTGCAGCGAGACTCCTTCGACATAACGGTCCGCCCAGGGTAAAGAGACGCTGTACGCAAGATTGCGCCCGGGCATGACATAAGGAACCCAGGGATGAACGAAACGGCGATACAGGGAACCGGTCCAGGACGGGATCCAGTCGTACGAACGCTCGTGCAGATGAACCCGATACCGATCATATCCGGCGAAGGCTTCATCGCCGCCGTCTCCCGACAATGCAACCGTCACGTGCTGGCGGGCAAGACGCGAGATGTAATAAGTCGGCAGCATCGAGGAATCGCCAAACGGTTCCTCCAAGTGCCGGGAAAGCATCTCCACAGTTTCCACAATGTCGGGTTCCACCAGAAGTTCGTGGTGCTCGGTTTGGAAGCGCTGAGCTACCAGCTTCGCTTGGGGGGATTCATTGAAGTCATCACGCCGGAAGCCGACCGAAAAAGTTTTTACCGGACCCGAGCTGGCCCGGGCCATGAGCGCAACCACGGTGGAAGAATCCACCCCTCCGCTAAGCAACGCTCCCAGTGGAACGTCGGCGATCAGGCGTATGCGGACGGCCTCTTCCAGCTGGCGCTGCAGTTCCTCGAGACACTCCTCCTCGCTGTGCGGCGTATGGGTGCCGTACTCCGGCAGGTCCCAATATTGACGAATATTTATAGCGCCGTCCGCGAATTCCAGGGTGTGCCCTGGCGGCAACTTCTGGATGGGTCCGAAGGCAGTGTTCGGATCCGGGACATATCCAAAATAAAAATACTGCAGGAGCGCGTGAGAATTCAGCGTTGCCAGTTCCGGAGCCACCGCCAGAATAGCTTTGATCTCTGAGGCAAAAAATAATTGCCGGTTGTGCAACGCGAAATGCAGCGGCTTCTTGCCCAGGCGGTCGCGGGCCAGGAAAAGGCGGCGGCGGCGCTCATCGTATATGGCAAAGGCGAACATGCCGCGTAGCCTCTTGACGCAGTCGGCTCCCAGGTCTTCATAAAGATGCACAACAACTTCCGTATCGCTGTGGGTACGGAAACGGTGGCCTCGAGCCTCCAGCTCAATCCTCAGCTCCTGGAAATTGTAGATTTCCCCGTTAAACACCAGCCAGATACTGCCATCTTCATTGAACAGTGGCTGATGTCCGCCCGACAAATCGATAACGCTCAAGCGGCGCATGCCTAGACCAGCGCCATCGCGAACCAGTATGCCCTCGTCGTCCGGGCCGCGGTGCACCAGCGTCTGGCACATGCGGTGGATAGCAGAAGTATCCACGCCTCCCCGGTCCGCGCTGACGATTCCTGCAATGCCACACATGAAACTAGCCTTTCAAGATAACTTGTGAAGTTCCGCTCTGTTGTAATCCCATCTGGTGGGGACTTAGTTTCTTCAGACGATAATCCCGGTACTGCCCCGGATCGCCTTCGCGGCCGTCGCAGGCCGCCAGAATAATGTTCACCATCTCACGTGCTGAAGCAAAGTGAAGAATCTCTTTTCGTTCTGAAGCGCCCTCTACCATCTGGCGAAGAAACTGCCGCGCCGGCTCGCCGCGAACCACTGCTTCCTGACGAGGATCCATGCTGTGACAGTGCAGTTTGATAAACAGCCAATCCGGCCGCCCCTGAACGCAAATCGCAGCCTGCTTCCATAGGCGCAGACGGCGAAGACTGGCAGGATTCGGACCAGTCAGCGCGGCATTCTCCAGGCCCAGTTGCCGCGGGTGTAGTGAAACATCCGGCAGCAGCGGCCCCTGCACGATTAACGGGAACAATTGCGGCCGCTGGCCTAGCCGAAGGTCGTGCCCTTTTCGATGAGGCGCCCTTTGTTCCAGCGGCAGGGCGCATTCATAGAGAGAGTTGATCTTGGCGGTCTGGGCGCGATGGAAAATTCCCGTGGGTAGCGTCATATCCGCATAGCAACCGGTCTCAGCCAGAATTTTCATCTCTGCATCCACCCCACACGCGCGTCCTGCGGCCGAATTCGCCAGGGCAAAGTTACCATGGACGAAAGCGTAGCGCGGGGAACCGGCGCCGTCCAGATAGCTGAGACATCCATGGTCGCAGGCCAGCGCGTCGCGAAACCGGGTCAAAACCTGGCGCGTATTTTCCTCGCTGTCCGGCCCACGAGTGCCGTGGTGGAGATGAATCTCAATTTCGCCCCATCCGGCGTGGCAATGCTCGGCCAGTTGCTGCACCAGACCTTTTTGATACTGCTCGGCAGGATAAAAATAGGTGTGAACGAAAGGCCGCCCGTCGTGGTCGCGCCACTGATCGACGACCTTTGGATATTCACGGCACCATTGCTCCATACGACGCTGCTGCTCCTGGTACGGAGCGCGCGCGTTTCCATCGCCGCGGACGAAACCAGGTTCGAAGTGATCAGCGAGAACGAAAATCAGATGCACGGACCCGCTTGACGGTTTGCGGGTAAGTTTCTGCCAGGCGTATCCCGGTAGCCAGCGGGAGAGGTATGCCAATTTCTGGCGGAAAGGGACTGCCATGAATCCGCTGCTCCTTTTTGTTTTAAGAAGCCCGCAACTCAATTTCGAGGGCGTCTTATTCTGCGGCGTTCGAGACGCTTACTGCACATCAGGGCAGGATTGGGGCCGCACCGGCTCTCTCCCTGTCAGGTCTTTGGTCGCGCGAAGACGCTCGCCATCCGGGAGAGCGCACCAGAGTTGCGGCAGGAAGGGCCGCCGGTTCCGATTTCCGGACAATAGCCAGCAAAACCGAGGTGTACGCCACGGCGTAATACGGAAATAACTGGTACGCTTCCGGAGCGAAAGACGCTCCCACGACGAAACCGATGAGCGAGCTGTGTAAAGCCCCGGCGAGGAGAGTGGTCTCGGGATCCAATCGTTTTATCTTCCTTAACTGCCGCAAATTGGCGAAGCCGCACCAGAAAAATAGCAGGTACAAAATCAGAGCCGGAATGCCTCCCTCGACGCCGATCTGCAGGTACGACACATGGACTTCCCGCCAAACGCGCGAATAGGTGGGAAAGTTTCGCGTTCCAACCCCGAGAATGGGATAGTGCTCCATGCCTTCAATGGCACGCCGTATCAGGTATCTGCGGTCCTCAAAAGAACCGTAGGCGCTGGCCTCAACATTGGTGTCGAGTCCCGAGCCAGAAAGCGCCTCAAACCTCTGCCGCAAAGTTTTGCCGGCGACAGCTAACAACAGCGTGCCGATCACCAGCACCGCCAGAATCAGCATGGGACGCCGCCCCTTGATCGCGAAATGCCACAGGCAGACTGCGCCGGCGATCACCAGAGTGATGAATCCAGCCCGGGATGCCGTCAGAAAGAGGGCCACGGACATGCAAAGCATGGCGAATACCCAAAGCGCCATCCGCGGGATACTCTTCGTACTGAGCATAAACGCCAGACAAAACGGCAGCGACAATACGATGGCAAATGCCAGATCATTGGGGTTGGAGTAAATGCCGCCCAGAACGCCTTCCAGACGAGGGTGGGAGTGCCCTTTAATCACCGAGACGATCGAAATTACCGCCACCGACCCTGCCTGAATGAAAATTATCCTTCGCAGCCTCTCTATGTTCGTAACCAGAAAGTAGGTCAATACCCAGGTCACCCACACTTTGGCAAAGTCCAGAGTGCGGAAGAAGGCGCCGCCCCTCCAGACCGGGGAAAAAACCGCGGAAACGAACAACACGCAGATCAAGAGCAACAAGTAGTTGGCTTCTTTGGGCAAGTCGCGATAGCGGCGTTTCGCCTTACCGATGCCCAGAAACAGGGCGATAATTGCAAACAGGGCGGTGACCTTGGCGAGAGGAATATTCTTGATCCCAGGAATCCAGTCCTCGGGACGGATGCAGTAAACAAAATAGAACGCACTCAACCAAAAGAAAGGACCACTGTACGAATCCTTCTTCTTGAGCTGACGCTCGATCTGGTTGATTGGTTCGCCTACCGCCATTCCGTCTCCCTTCCTCCGATCAGACTCTTCCTTTTGCGTATCCTGTATCGCGTCCGCCGGCGCTGTCAGCGTGCCTCAAGCTTCTGGGCAGGAACGTACCCGACATCCAGCGTAAGCGGCTCACCTGCCACAGACCTCAACACCGGGTCGAATTTTTCACTGACCGCCTGCCAGGAATAACGATTGGCGCATGCTCGGGCAGCGACTTCGTAACGGCGGCGAAGCTCGCGGTCCTGAAGCAACGATTGCACCGCCGCGGCAAATGCTTCGGGCTGGTCCGCCAGAATCAAGTCCACTCCGTTCTCAACATCCAAACCTTCAGCTCCAACCGAGGTCGAAACAACCGCCTTGCCCGTAGCCATGGCTTCATAAATCTTCAGTCGCGTCCCACCTCCGACACGAAGCGGGACGACAACAACCGCCGATGCCCGCAGATGTTCCACAATCGAAGGCACTGACCCGGTCACTTCGACGTCGGATCCCTGGAGCGTGTTCACCCGCGGGCCTGGTTGGCGCCCCACAATGCGAAACCGGGCTCCGGACACGCAGGCCTGAATTCTCGGCAATATCTGGCGGCAGAAGTATTCAACAGCATCGACATTCGGCTCCCAATCCATCGCTCCGACAAACGTTATCAAGCCTTCTGCTGTAGCAACCGACGGATCGGGGTAGAACTTCTCAAGGTCAACGCCTGTCGGGACCACGACAATGCTCGATGCATCCACCCAGTCGCTCATGAGTTTCCGATCGTGCTCGGAAACCGCCAGCACGCGGGCGAACTTGCTTA
>CATPBY010000152.1 GCA_955652845.1 uncultured Terriglobales bacterium
CCATCAACAACATGACGGACACTCTCGCGACGTTCGCCGACCAGGTAACGACCGTGGCGCGCGAAGTAGGCGTCGAAGGACGACTCGGAGGCCAGGCCAACGTGCCCGGCGCCGCCGGAACCTGGAAGGACCTCACGGATAACGTGAACGTGATGGCTGCGAACCTCACCGAGCAGGTGCGCGGCATCGTAAAAGTCGTGACCGCCGTGGCTAACGGCGATCTCACCCAGAAACTGACGGTTAACGCCAAGGGCGAAGTGGCAGCGCTTGCCGAAACCATAAACAACATGACTGGAACGCTGGCAACGTTTGCCGACCAGGTGACGACCGTCGCCCGCGAAGTCGGCGTGGAAGGCCGTCTCGGTGGCCAGGCCAACGTACCCGGCGCAGCCGGCACGTGGAAGGATCTCACCGGCAACGTGAACTTGCTGGCCGATAACTTGACCAACCAGGTGCGCGCCATCGCTGAGGTTGCAACTGCTGTCACCAAAGGCGACTTGACCCGGTCGATTCAGGTGGAAGCCAGCGGCGAAGTCGCCGACCTGAAAGACAACATCAACACCATGATCGACAACCTGCGGTTGACTACCGACCGCAACACGGAGCAGGACTGGTTAAAAACCAACCTCGCCCGTTTCACCGGAATGCTGCAGGGCCAGCGCGATCTGACTTCCGTCGGACGCATGCTGCTGTCGGAACTGGCGCCGCTGGTCGATGCCCAGCAAGGCGTGATTTACCAGATGGAGACGGAGGAAACGGCCGGTATGGTGCTGCTCTCCGCCTTCGCTGCCGAGGGACAGGATGGACACCTGCGTCGCCTGAAGGTGGGCGAGGGCCTGGTAGGACAGTGCGCAGCCGAAAAGCGGCGCATGTTGATCACCGACCTTCCACCCAACACCATCTCCGTACGTTCCGGCTTGTTCGAAGCCGTTCCCCGCAATGTCATAGTCCTGCCGGTGCTGTTTGAGGACCGCGTCAAGGCGGTGATTGAGCTGGCATCGTTGAGCAACTTTACCGCCTCTCATCTGGCTTTCCTGGAGCAACTCACAGCCAGCATTGGTATCGTGCTCAACAGCATTGAAGCCACGATGCAGACCGAAGGATTGCTGAAGCAATCTCAACAGCTGGCGATCGAACTCCAGACACAGCAGAAAGAATTGCAACAGACGAACGAGCAGCTGGCGCAAAAAGCTCAGCAGTTGGCTGAACAAAACGTAGAAGTGGAAAGAAAGAATCAGGAAATCGAGCAAGCCCGCCGCGCTTTGGAAGAGAAAGCGAAAGAACTGGCGCTGACCTCGAAGTATAAGTCCGAATTCCTTGCCAACATGTCCCACGAGCTGCGCACGCCTCTCAACAGCATCCTGGTGCTGGGACAACAGCTCGGTGATAACCCTGATGGCAACCTCACACCAAAGCAAGTCGAATTCGCGCGAACCATTCACGGCGCGGGAACCGACCTGCTGAACCTGATCAGCGACATTCTGGATCTGTCGAAGATTGAATCCGGGACCGTCTCCGTCGAAGCTGAGGAAGTCTTCTTTGCCAGCCTGCTTGACATGGTGGCCCGTCCATTCCGTCACGAGGCGGAAAACAGGCGGCTCGCCTTCGAAGTGCATAGCGATCCGCATCTCACTCGCAGCCTGGTGACAGACTCGAAGCGTCTGCAGCAGGTGCTTAAGAACCTGTTGTCGAATGCGTTCAAGTTCACTGAACAGGGCGGGGTTCAACTATCAGTTTCAGTCGCACACGGCGGATGGAGCGAAGGCCATCCAATCCTGGGAGGTGCAGCATCGGTAGTGGCCTTTGAAGTGTCGGATAGCGGAATCGGCATTCCGCTCGAAAAACAGCGCATCATCTTTGAGGCCTTCCAGCAGGCAGACGCCAGCACCAGCCGGAAATACGGCGGAACTGGTCTAGGCCTTGCAATCAGCCGCGAGCTGGCGAGTCTGCTCGGGGGCGAGATCCAGCTGCGCAGCACGCCCGGCAAGGGCAGCACTTTCACCCTGTATTTGCCGCAGACCTACCTTGGTCCAGCGGCTACGGCTGGAGGCAAAATGGACAGGCATACTTCCCCGTCCACCTCTCCGCTTCAGTTGTCTGCTGTGAATGTCTCCGAACATCCGGTGGAACACGTGCCGGATGATCGGGACAATCTGCTTCCGGACGACCCGGTCTTGCTTATCGTCGAGGACGATCCACATTATGCCCGCGTGCTGTGCGATCTCTCGCACGACAAGGGCTTTAAAGTCCTGGTGGCAATGCGTGGCGCCGAGGCTCTGGCATTGGCGCGCGAATTTCGTCCCACAGCGGTCTCGCTGGATGTTTTCCTGCCGGACATGCTGGGCTGGACGGTCCTCAACCATTTGAAACAGGATCCTGCGACGCGTCACATCCCAATCCAGATGCTGACTCTCGATGAAGACCGACACCACGGGCTGGCTCGTGGGGCATTCGCCTTCGTCACCAAGCCCTCCACCCCAGAAGGGCTGGAGGCCGCGTTCGCCCGCATCAAGGATTACGTTGCACCGCGGCGCAAGCGCCTGCTGGTTGTGGAAGACAATCCCGCAGAACAGCTCAGTATTCGCGAGCTCCTGGGGTATGACGACATTGACGTTTCGGTTGCAACCACCGGGCAGGAGGCACTTACGGTCCTCGAGGAGCAGCCGTTCGATTGTGTGGTGCTAGATCTGCGCCTCCCGGATATGACAGGCTTCGAAGTTCTGGAGCGGCTGCGTGACACTCCGCCGGCGAGCGATGTTCCAGTAGTGGTTTTCACAGGAAAAGAACTGACGCCGGAAGAAGACGCTCGCCTGCACACTCTGGCCCGCAGCGTGGTGGTCAAGGGCGTGGAATCTCCCGAGCGGTTGCTGGACGAAACCGCGCTATTCCTGCATCGTGTGGTAAGTGATCTTCCAGCCGAGAAGCAGAGGATGCTCGACCGCCTGCATCGCTCCGATGATGCGCTGGTGGGCAAGAAAGTGCTGGTGGTGGACGACGACGTGCGCAACATTTTTGCTCTCAGCAGCGTGCTGGAGCGACGCGGAATGGAAGTTCTGACCGCTGGAACGGGTCGCGAAGCGATCGAAACCCTGGAGTCAACTCCCGATCTGGCAATCGTGCTGATGGACATCATGATGCCGGAAATGGATGGCTACGAAACCATGCAGGTGATTCGCCGGAACCCTGCTTTCCGGCGGCTGCCAATCATCGCCTTGACAGCCAAAGCGATGAAAGGCGATCGTGAAAAGTGTCTGGAAGCTGGGGCATCCGAGTATCTTGCTAAACCGGTGAATACGGAACAACTGCTTTCGGCTCTTCGTATGTGGCTTCATCGTTAGGCACCGCAGCTGCTGGTGATTGATGAGAAGAGGAGAATTAATGAGCGCAAAGGATAAGGTCAACATCCTGATGGTGGATGACCAACCGGCAAAGCTGCTCAGCTATGAAGTGATACTGGGAGAACTCGGGGAAAATCTGATCAAAGCAACGTCGGGAAAAGAGGCGCTGGAACAGTTACTCAAGAACGATATCGCGGTTGTGCTGATGGACGTCAGCATGCCCGAACTGGATGGTTTCGAGCTAGCGGAGATGATCAGCCAGCATCCGCGTTTTCGCAAAACGGCAATCATTTTTATCTCTGCAGTCCACCTCACCGATATGGACCGGCTCAAGGGATATCAGCGCGGGGCTGTGGATTACATATCAGTGCCCATCATTCCGGAGCTTTTGCGCGCGCGCGTGAGCATATTCGCCGATCTCCACCGCAAAACCCATCAACTGGAATCCCTGAATGCTGAACTTGAACGCCGCGTCGCTGAACGTACTGAGGAAGTTGACCGGAGAGCCACCGCGCTGCAGCAACTGAACCTCGAGCTCGCGCGAAAGAATCAGGAGCTCGATGCGATCATGCACACCGCGCCAGACATCATCTTCAGCCGGCGAGCTGACGGCGCCAGGGACTACATCAGCGACCGCTTTTATGAGTACACCGGCGCGCCTGCAGGATCGGGCCAGGGCTTCGGCTGGCTCGAGTACGTGCATCCCGACGATAGGGAACGCAGTACGTCGCAATGGATGTTTTGCGTCGAAACCGGGGAGAACTACGAATCCGAATATCGTCTGCGTGGCAAAGATGGAACCTATCGCTGGTTTCGTGCGCGCGCGGTCCCTATCCATGCTCAGAGCGGCGAAATCGTCAAATGGTACGGCACTTGTGCCGACATTCACAGCAGCAAGTTACTGGAACAGTCCATGCGAGACAACGCGGCCCAGCTGGAAAAGATGGTGGATGAGCGGACCGTGGCTTTACGGCGTCTTTCTGGCCGTCTGATGACGATGCAGGATGAAGAGCGGCGACGCATCGCGCGCGAACTGCATGATGGGCTTGGTCAGGAACTGGCTGTGGCCAGAATGATGTTGGAGACGATCGTTCAGAAAAACTCGTCCCATGCGAAAAAGCAGGCCGCCAGCGAGGCCAGTGATATCGTCGATCGGGCGCTGCAACAGGTCCGAAGTATTTCCCATCTTTTGCACCCGCCCTTACTTGACGAAGTCGGTTTGCTCTCAGCGCTGCAGTGGTTCCTGGAAGGCATGACCAAGCGCAGCGGAATCGAGACTGCGCTCGACATCCAGCCCACCGCTTTCCCCAGACTTCCGGCAGAGCTCGAAACCGCAATTTTCCGGGTTATTCAGGAAGCCTTGACCAACGTCTTCCGCCACTCCGGCGCCCGTCACGCTTGGGTGAAGCTGATAAAGGAGGAGGGCCGAATTGTCGTTACGGTGCGCGATGACGGAAAGGGTGTGTCGGAAGAGGTATCGGATTTGCTGCCCGCCAGCCTGGGTGTGGGCATCGGAGGAATGAAACAGCGCGCGCAGGAGTTTGGAGGCGAATTGCGATTGATGAACACCAATCCGGGGACTGCAGTGGAGGTTGTCATTCCTTTCAGTGCGGCTGCCGCTCAGAAAGACCAATCGCCGGCCGCCGCGGATACAGGCGCCGAAAGCTCATATTCGAAGCAAAGTCCGCGTGCCACAGATGCGGAAGCGGGCCCTGCTGTGGACCTGGTTGATTCCGCACCGATGGCTGAATTCTTGCCATGAGGTTCAGGACAACATACATGATTCCCTGTATATCAATGCCGCGATACAGGATGTACCTTAAGGGGGTTTTGCGTGCTTCATTAGGATTTTTCAGTATTGAAAGCTATTATGGCAGCTCGAATTTTGGTGGCCGACGATCACCCTATTGTGAGGCATGGGCTGAAAACCTTATTGAGCGCAGATCCGGCATGGGACGTTATAGCAGAGGCGGAGGATGGAGTGGAAGCAGTGGAGAAAGCCGCCCGCCTGAATCCAGATCTGGTGATTTTAGATGTTACGATGCCACGGATGAATGGGTTGGAAGCATGCCGGCGGATCCGGAAAAGCAATCCGCAATGTGAGGTTCTGATTGTGACGCAGCATGATTCTCCGCAAATGATGCGCGAGGCCCTGGACGCCGGAGCGCGGGGATATGTGGTGAAGTCAAATGCAGCTCGGGATTTGCTGGCTGCGGTGGCGGCTGTGAGTCAGCATCAGCCATTCACGGTCCACGATTTGCCGGGGCGCGCTAAAGTCTGAGAAATTTTGGAGGTCTCTGATGAAACTGCGAATTTTAGTTGCCGATGACCACGAACTGGTGCGCCGCGGTTTGTGCACATTGTTACAAGCGCATGAGGACTGGGAAATCTGCGGCGAGGCCAGTGACGGCAGCGAAGTCGTCGAAAAAGCAAAGCTGTTGAAGCCCGACGTAATCATTCTGGACGTCGGCATGCCCAACCTGAATGGTCTGGACGCGACCCGGCAGCTTTGCCGTCAAAGCTCCCACTACAAAGTTATTGTCCTGACTATCACCGATACCGATCAGGTCATTCGCGAGGCGTTAGATGCGGGCGCTCGCGGGTTCGTACTTAAGTCTGACGCGGCGCGGGATCTGGTCTCGGCCGTCGAAGCACTGCAGCGTAATCGGATGTTCTTTACTCCGCGCGTAAATGACATGGTGCTGGCTGGTTTTCTCGACAAGGGCCAAAACGCATCGGGAACCCTGGCTCCGGAATTGCCCAAGCTGACTCCGCGGGAACGCGAGGTGGTCCAGCTCATTGCCGAAGGGAAGAGTTCAAAGGAAGTGGCGTCGTTGCTCAACCTGAGTACAAAAACAGCCGAAACTCATCGCAGCAATATCATGCGAAAACTCGGCCTGCACTCCATTCGGGATCTGGTAGTTTATGCGATCAAGAACAACATCATCCAGGTTCAATTACCGATGGGGGCCGAAAGCAGGCCTGAAAGTCCGGTTGTATGACATTCTCGCGCTGGTTGCGGGCGGGTTCGCAACCAGTCCTTTGCTGATAATGTAACCTCGCGTCACCTGCGACCTCCTACCGTGTCTGCGTCCAGTCCGCTACAGCAATGCCCCTACGGTTCTTAGGACAATACCGGATTGGCCTATTTTTCCTGGCCACATATATTCGCGGCTGACCCGAGTACAAATACCGAAGGAGGGTGTGATGCTTTGGACTGTTTTTGTACTTCTTCTCATTATGTGGCTGCTGGGATTCAGTCTTCACGTAGCTGGGGGCCTGATCCATTTGCTGCTCGTCGTCGCCCTGGCAGTCCTGGTCGTCAATCTGTTGACCGGTCGACCTACCGCTGCTTGACGTAGGGCGCGGAAACCGTGAGTTTCGGATTTTGAAATTTCAAAAAACGGAGGTTCAAAATGGCTGGAAAGAATACATCAGTGTTCGGTATTTACCCCTCCATCCAGACC
>CATPBY010000153.1 GCA_955652845.1 uncultured Terriglobales bacterium
CCTTTAGGGTCAGCTGGAAATGACGGCAGGTTCTTGTCCCATCCATCAGGAAGTTCGCGGTGTTGCATCTGGTTGATCTGGTCCGCCAGTTCAGGATATTCCCTGGCGTAGCCGGCGAATCGATTCTTCCACTCTGCGCTTAACTCGCGTCCGCGCTTACCGATCCCTTCCTGAAAATGCTGGCGCACTCCATCCGGCACCAGGAAGTGCGCATCCTCGGGCCAGCCGTAGAATTTTTTAGCCAGCCGCACTTCGTCCTCGCCCAAGGCTTCACCATGGGCTGCACTGGTGTCCTGTTTGTGAGGCGAGCCGTAGCCGATGTGACTGTTCACGACGATGAGAGTCGGGCGGTCTTTTGTTTGGAGGAAATTGTTGTAGGCCTTGGAGAGCATGTTGAGGTCATTCGCGTCGGTGACGTGGGTTACATTCCAGCCATAGGCGTTGAAACGCGCCCCCACATCTTCGCTGAATGACCAGTCCGCCGGACCATCCAGGGTGACGTGGTTATTGTCGTAAATCCAACACAGGTTCGGCAGTTTTAAATGCCCCGCCAGAGATGCGGCTTCACTGGCAACGCCTTCCATGAGATCGCCATCGCCGCACATGGCATACACTTTGTAGCTGAATAGATTGAATCCCGGACGGTTAAAGTGCGCTGCCAGCCAATTACCTGCGATAGCCATGCCCACGCTGTTGCTGATCCCCTGGCCGAGAGGGCCAGTGGTGGTCTCTACACCCGGCGTAAGCCTATATTCAGGATGGCCGGGTGTCTTGCTGTCGATTTGACGGAAGTGCTTTATGTCGTCCAGCGTGACCGCGAATTCGCCAACTTGTTCGTATTCCGGATTCACACCGCGCACTCCGCTGAGGTGCAGCAAAGCATAAAGCAGCATCGAGGCGTGCCCATTGGAAAGAATAAAACGATCGCGATCAGGCCATACCGGATCAGCGGGATCGTAACGCAGAAACTGCTGCCACAAGCAGTAAGCGGTAGGCGCAAGACCCATGGGCGCCCCCGGATGACCGGAGTTGGCTTTCTGCACCGCATCCATCGCCAGCGTGCGGATGGTGTTAATGCTAAGGGTGTCTAGTTGGTTGCCGGTCAGCAGGGTCTGCTCGCTCGCTACCATGAAAACCTCTCCTTTTCAAAGGCGCCTAGTTCTAAAAACGCGTGCGGCAATCAGGGATTGATGTACTGCGCTAACTGGATGACCGAACCCGTGCGGTTTGTCCAATGGCAGTTTACCAAGTTCTGCCGAGGTGTGCTGCAGGCGCCATTGTCCGTGCAAGTTGATCGAGAGACGCACGGGCGTGGACGCCACGCCTACACTTTCTAGTAACACTGATGAATTTCGCCGCGGGAGGATTCTGTGCAAAAGATGTGACGAGGAAGCCGCGAGGAATGCCGGATTAGCGCTTCAATTGCGCAAGATATCCGTTTTCCTTGTTATAGCCTTTAGTCGTACTCTCGACGAATTTTAGAAAGTGGCGGAGCGACTCGCGCTCAGACGCCTCAAGTTCGGCATAGCGGATTCGTACTCCGAACGACGGGCTGCTCTTGGTCACGATGCCGGTGAGGATAATGCCTTTGATCCAAATCTTCCCGTTGGCCAGCCACAGGCCAATTTCTACATTCACCCCGGAGGGCACCGGCGTAGCGGTCTCTACGAAGCATCCTCCCAAACTGGTGTTCGCCAAATTTCCCCAGACCGGCGTGTCAGAAGCGCCCAGCCTCAACTCGACCGCGACGAAACATTTCAGTCGTGGATAACGGCGGCGATCCTGGTTGGAAGAAGGAGTGAAAATGTCCGGTTCAAATGGAGGCGAGGATGCAGGATCGATTGCGACTGGCGGTGTGGGACGAGACTCTACGGCTGCCGTCGTCGCCGATGCCGGCGCCGGTGTTGCCTTGGACCGTTTGATTTGCCGCATCGCTGAAAGCAGAACCTGATCGCGCTTTTCAGCCGGCGCTTCACGGTAGGCTTGCAGCAGTTCTCCCAAATGGCTAACCAGGTCGGGATCACTAAGCAGTTGGGTCCAATCCGCCCCCACCGCAGAAGATTTGGTATCACTCATAGGACAGAAAGTGTTCCCCGAGGCTTTGGTTCCCCTGAATACAAGATTGAAGCAGGGATGCCGCTATGAGCAAGATGACTATGGTTACGCTCGACAGTAACCTCCCATTGTTACCAGCTGCGAAGGTATGTACTCGCGTCACTGTTAAGGACCAGCGTCCATTTAACAGCCTTTGGCGGCTGATCTGCACCGGATCGCCTCAAGTTTTCATCTAAGATCTGGGAGAACTAATCATAGTGCGTTCTCGAATCGCGATCTTTCTAGTTATTGTCCAGTCCGTCTTGCTGCTTGCGCATCTTTTCATCTATGAAACCTGGACTGCTTTTTTTACTGTCCCTGGCCTGCCCGGAATCTGGTATCTGCAAGCT
Organism: uncultured Terriglobales bacterium; assembly: GCA_955652845.1. Taxonomy (GTDB): domain Bacteria; phylum Acidobacteriota; class Terriglobia; order Terriglobales; family Acidobacteriaceae; genus JABCYV01. The sequence continues at coordinate 2,445 of CATPBY010000153.1, forward strand.
ACGCTGACTTTGCTTTCTGTCAGTTTCGTAACTGCCTCACTCTTGGCCTGGCGCTATTCCCATCCGCTGGTGAGCCTGTTTTACAAAATTTCCGCTCTCTGGCTGGGGGTTTTGAGTTTTTGCTTTCTGGCGGCATGTTCCTGCTGGGTTGTCTACGACACCGCTAGGATGTTTAGGCTGCACCTGGAGCGCCGGCATCTCGCGATGGCGCTCTTCGGCAGCGCTCTGCTGGTCAGTTGCTACGGCGTGGTGAATGCCGCCTGGACCCGCGTACGACGAGTGAGTGTGAAGTTGCCTAATCTCCCTGCTTCCTGGCGAGGCCGGGTTGCGGCTCTGGTTAGCGACACCCATTTGGGCCACGTTCGAGGTTACTGGTTCATGCGGCGCCTGGTTGCGATGCTCACTCGCTTGCGGCCGGATATCGTCTTTATCGGAGGCGATATGTACGATGGCACTGCCGACGATAACTATCGGCTAGCAGATCCATAGGCAAAGCTGTCAACTCCGTTAGGTACTTATTTCGTTACCGGCAATCATGAGGAATTTTATGATTCCTCAAAATACCTTGACGCGGTCAGGCAGTCCGGGCTGCGCGTCCTAAAAAATGAGAAAGTTACCGTTGATGGATTGCAAGTAGTGGGCGTACACGATCGCGACACAATCAGCCCAGAGCGCTTTCGCACCATTCTGAAGCAAGCTGACGTTGATCCTGCCCAGGCGAGCGTCTTGCTGACTCACCGGCCGGATCGTTTGAGGATCGCGGAGGAAGCCGGCATTTCATTGCAGCTTTCCGGCCACACTCATGGTGGGCAGTTTTTTCCCTTCACCTGGATCACCTCCCGCATTTACGGAAAATTCGTCCATGGCTTGCAGCGGTTGGGAAATCTCCTCGTCTACACTTCATACGGCGCGGGTACCTGGGGTCCTCCCATGCGTATAGGCACCACGCCTGAAATCGTGTTGATTCAGTTTGAGTGATTCCGGAGAAGCCGGTTACCCGTTTACACTAGTGAGGGTGACGTCTCGCCGAATGCCTGTGCGTCGGCCAGAGAGGAGCTTTCTGGATAAAAGACGTCGAATCGTCCCACTGTTCGAGAGACCGGTCGTCCCTCGGAAGCAGCGTTGCAGGCGCGCCCGCGATACGCCAGGCGAACATCAGGAATGACGGCGCGGTCAGGTCAATTGCGGGTTCGACCGTACTGTACGACTGCTGATCATCCTTAAACACAGCTCCCTTGGCGTCGAACTTATGGTAGACGTCCCCGCCGCCTGGAGGACACTTCCGCATTCCGTCCAGAAATCCGGTTGCAGCGAATGAGTTCGGACCCTCCACCAATGCCCCGGCTAAAATTGGAGGCTGCCCGTTCAGAGAACCAACAATATTTGCCACCTGATGCTGCATGCAGTCGGGAAAAACTGCGCCGTCGCCGACTATGAATGAACTACCCCACGGATTCGCGCCTAGAATGTTGCCTGCCCAGCGGCGGGAATAATCATCGACATTGACGGAGTGGGTAATGAGAGCATACTCACGCGCTTCCTCGGAAAGTCCCGCGCCATGCGTAGCAGTATCATAAACATTCCAGGGATACCCGTAGTTGAACGGATCGGAACGAGCCTGCGCAAGCGAATTCTCCAATTCTTTTCTCATATCACGCAGCAGGTCGAGGGGCGTGACTTCCAATTCAGCCGGGTGGTCAGCATGGTCTATCGCGCGATAAAGCTCAAAATGCGCCAGCCCGCTCACATCGTACAGATTAAG
>CATPBY010000154.1 GCA_955652845.1 uncultured Terriglobales bacterium
CACCAGCCTTGCACGCAAGACGTGCGATCTCAGCCGTCTCTTGCGAATTTTTTCCCACCGGCTTCTCGCAGAAAATGTGTTTCCCAGCCTTGGTCGCGGCGCGAACCACTTCAAGATGCATGTGGTTTGGGGTCGCGATATTGACAACGTGAACGTCAGGATTGGTAATTACCTCTTGCCATCGTGTGGTGTGCTTATCGAAACCAAAACGTTCCTGCGATTCCTTCGCCCGCTGTTCAACATCATCGGCGCAAATAATCAGTCTGGGGCGAATACCACTATCATGGAAACGGTCCGCGGCCTGCAGGTAGGCACGGCTGTGGACGGTTCCCATCCAGCCCATTCCGACGACCCCGATCCCGATGATTTGCGCCATTCCAGTTCCCTCGGCCATGACCACGATTGCGAATATTTCTTTTACGACACATCGGGGTTGGGCAGCAGAAAGTCACGCACCAGGCCGTCAAGGTCATGACAAGCGGCAATGAACTGGCGGAGCGTGCGGCGGGTCGGCGCGAATGAATCAAATTCGTCGACCGCCAAACCGCCATCGGCGTACGCTCTACGAAAATCGATAAACTTCCGTGACAGCTCCTTCACAATCGTCGGATCCACAGGCTTGTCGATACGCGGCCGGACTTCGAGGTCGCTGGCATTCAAACGAACCTGCCAGGCATAAGGCGGCGAAATCACAACATCGCCACCGATGAACTCACTCCAATGCATGTGGTTGCGAAATGCCGCCGAGAGCAACCGGATGCGGTAGCCACGTTCCTGGAAGATCTGATATGTCTTCTTAAATACAGCCACGCCCGCCCACTCCAGGTAGCCCGGATCAATGGTGATATTGTCTCTCTCCGCCGCCAGCTTCAGCCAATCATCGAGACGGCCAACCATGATGGTGCAAACGGGTCCCATCGAGCCGATTTCCTCGCCCGCAGTTTGGCGACGCGTAAGACCGCGCTCCACGGCTTCCGCCACCGCAATACATTGCGGCAGCGTGAAGCAAACCGTGGCGTTGATGCTGATGCCGCGGTAGGTCGCTTCCTCAATGGCTGGAATTCCCGCGCGGGTCACAGGAATCTTGACGATCATATTCGGGGCCAGCCGTGAGAACTGTTCAGCCTGCGCTACGATAGCTTCTGAATCACGAAAAAGTCGCGGATCAGTCTGGATGGAGAGTCTTCCGTTACGGCCGCGCTGGACGTCGAAAATCGGCTTCAGCAGCGCGGCGGCTTTTATCGATACTTCGCGCACCAGTTGCCAGGCAATCTCGTCTTCGGTCGCAGATGGGCGCTCCTCAATCAGGCTGCGAATGCGATCTTTCCAAAGGTTCAGCTCCTTTTTAAGCACGCCTAATACGATCACCGGATTGCACGTGGCTCCAACCGCGCCGTGTTCGATCGAGTATGTCAGCTCCTGAATGGACGCCGAATCGTTCCACAGGCACGTAGTAGTCGACTGCGTCATTTCGTGCAACGGACTCTTGTAGGTTGCGGCTGTACTTCGCGTCATTATCTCCTCCCACCGGCCTAAACAGTGAGCGCGTCGGCCTGGGCCACGCTACATGGTTTGGATTGCAGATGAGATTTCTCAGCTGCCACCGCGATCTGGAGAGCGCGTAACCCATCTTCCCCCGAAACTCGAGGTAGTCGCCCGTCCAACATGGTTTGGACGAAATCTCTGATCTCGGTGACATAAGCGTCGGCGAAACGGGTCAGGAAGTGATCCGCCAGGGGCTGAACACCACCCTCCGTGGTCAGAAAAGTTGCGAGTGTTTGTTGAATGCTTCCTACCAGGATGGCTCCTTTGGATCCCACAATCTCGGTGCGAATATCGTAGCCATAGACTGCCTGCACGTAAGACTCGATGTTGCCAATCGCGCCGCGCTGGTACTTCAGGTTGACCACGCTAGCGACCACGTCGCCATACTTCGCGACCTCCGGGCGAATCGCAACTGTGGCATAGGCCTGCACTTCGGCGATTTCATCGCCCATAAGCCACCGGGCGAGGTCGAAGTCATGGATGGTGTTGTTATAAAGCAGCATGCCGTTCAGCCTGGACTGGTAAGCTGAAATCGGCGGAGCATCCTTGTCCCGGCCAAGCGACTTAAAAATGACTGGCTCACCAATTTCACCTGCTTCGATTCGTTTTTTGGCTGTAGCATAGCCGGGATCGTAACGGCGCATGAACCCGACCTGCAGACGTACCGCGGCCCTGGCCACGGCTTCGAGAGCGGAGCGCCCATCCGCGAGGTCCAGGGCAAGCGGTTTTTCGCAGAGGATGTCCTTTCCTGCGGCCGCCGCGCTGCGAATTGCCTGAGCATGAAATTTGTCCGGGGAAGCAATCACAATGCAATCAATGTCTTTGCGCTCAAGCATCTCATCCAGCCCGCCAAAGGCGTGCTCGATCTCCAGTTCGGCAGCAACCTGGCGAGCACGGGCTGAAGCGACATCTGCCACGGCAATCAGACGCGCCTGCGGGACGAGCCGGCGGATATTCTCCGCGTGACGCCTGCCCATTTCTCCCACGCCAAGTACCCCGACCCCGAGCTTGCTCGTGAACGAGTTGACCTCCGGAAATCTTAGCGGTTTGATGAGCTCACTGCGGTATGGCAGCGCATGCTCTACGCAACCCCCGCGCAGAAAAGCATACTGCAATTTGTTCCGAGGCGCTAGCCAGATGAGACAGGCGCCAAACCGCTTAGGAAAAATCGCATGCCGCAAATAACGGAAACGGCCAGCACAATACGAGACGGCATACAGTTTCCATCCTAAATGCTGGAAAAGCCCCATCTACGAAGTGCCCGAGCTCCAAGGCTTTGACTTTTACCGACGGTTGGCCGTACTTTAGGGCCTGAAATGATAAGGGGTTATCGTAGTACCTTTACATCTACGAAGTTGGGTACGCTCGCCCTCGCGTACAGTAGCTGGTTCTGATGCCGAAAAGAGCAAGACAAACGCGGATGGCTGGCCGAGTATCGAAGGCGCCAAGCATTTACGATGTCGCCCGCGAGGCCAAAGTTTCCGTATTTACCGTATCCGCCGTCATTAACAAGACCGGACGAGTAAGCGCGACCTTGGGCCGCCGCGTTGAAGCCGCCATCCACAAACTGAATTACCGTCCCAACTTGCTGGCCCGCAGCCTGGCAAAACAGCAAACCCATACCCTGGGGATGGTAGTAACGGATATAGCAAATCCCTTCTTTCCAGCGATTGTCCGTGCTGCCGAGGACGCAGCCCAAAAGGCAGGCTATAGCGTGCTGCTTTGCAACAGCGACGACAAACAGGATAAGGAGGCGCTATACCTGGAGCTGCTGCTTTCGAAACG
>CATPBY010000155.1 GCA_955652845.1 uncultured Terriglobales bacterium
CCGCCCGCAGGGACGAACTCCGTGCGAGTGCGGCGGCAGATCAGGCTATCACGCTCCGGGTCCGGTGAAAATGCTTTCGTTTGCTACAATATAGCGGAGTTCAATGACAAAAACGAGTGGGCGCTTAACTCAGCGGTAGAGTGCCATCTTCACACGGTGGAAGTCATAGGTTCGAATCCTATAGCGCCCACCACTCGTCCCTCCCACGTTTTTACATGGTGATTACAAAAGTAATCGTGGGCTTGCCGGCAAACTTCCGCCGGACAGGATTGTTCTCTACAATCACCGATACAACCGGCAGATGCATGAATGCGGAGACGTATTCTCACGTAGGTTAGTGCGTTATGGCCTTTCGTGTAGTGAAAAATAGACCGTATCATGGCATTCTTTTTTGGGACGATCTGCCGGACGAAAGACTACATCTAGCATACATAGGCCGATATTTTGAATACATATTAAAAACGGTATGGGTGCGCCCTTTTCAGCAACCCGTGGTTAGCCAAAATTCAGGAGTGCGGTGATGGCAAGGACCTCAGTGGTCTTTTTCACTAAGTGTGTCGCGACTTTGGTGTTACTCAGCCCGGCGGTGGCCGCCTTTGCCCAGACGTTAGCCCAGGACCGAGTCCGCGGGGCGGTCGACGATAGTCAGAAATACGTTGTTCCCGGCAACCTGCATTCTCTTGCCAGGCCGGAATTTGATCGGGGCCGGGCCGACGGCAGTATGAAGATCAATCATGCTGCGATTGTCTTCAAACCCTCCTACGACCAGCAGGCTGCGATAGAAAAACTGCTGGCAGAGCAGCAGGATCCTTCGTCCTCTAATTATCATAAGTGGCTCACCCCTGAGCAATACGCCGAGCGATTCGGCATGACCAGCCACGACCTGGCCACGGTTTCTGCCTGGCTTCAATCGAAAGGTCTGACCGTGAACGAGATCGCGCGCGGCCGAAACCGAATCTTCTTCACCGGGACCGCGGCGCAGATTGAAGAGGCCTTTCGCACCGAAATTCACCAGTATCAACTCGACGGCGAGCTGCACTTCGCCAATGCGACAGAGTTATCGGTTCCGGCGGCTTTTGCAGAAACCGTGATGGGTGTGGGTAATCTGAACGATTTCCGCCCCAAGCCGCGAGCCCGGCTGGCGAAAGCCCACTTTACTTCCAGTCTGTCGGGACAGCACTACCTTGCTCCCGACGACTTCGCCACTATTTATGACTTAAAGGCTCTTTATAGTTCGGGCTTCGATGGCACCGGACAGCAGATCGCGATCGTAGGCCAGACGGCGATCAGTTCAACTTGCAGCGGCGCGGTTTGCAGCACGACTGACATTGATGCCTTTCGCAAGACCTCCGGATTGCCAGCGACCAACCTTCAACAAGTCCTGGTTACCGGCAGCGGAACTCCGGTGGTAAGCGCGGGCGACATCGTTGAAGCCGATCTGGACATCGAGTGGTCGGGCGCAGTAGCCAGGAACGCGACCATTATTTTCGTTTATACCGGCAACAGCTCGAACTTTAACGCGTTTAACTCGCTGCAGTTCGCGATCGATAGCAAGTTGGCGCCGGTGATCAGCAGCAGCTACGGTTCATGCGAGGCAAGTTTAGGGGGTGCGGCTTCAGGCAGCTTTCTTTTGACTTTGCAAGGCGAGGCGCAACGGGCGAATCTGCAGGGCCAGACCATCGTCGCCGCGTCGGGCGACGTCGGGGCGGCGGACTGCGAGGATGCGACCGCCACCTCTGCCACTCACGGATACGCGGTCGACGCTCCTGCGAGTATTCCCGAAGTTACTGGCGTGGGCGGCGGCGAGTTTTCTGGTGACCCGCCATTTGCATCAAGTCCTCCGGTCCCACCCACTGACACTGCCAACTGGACGGGCGCCAATAACGCGAATATGGGATCGGCAAGGGGATACATCACGGAGATGGCCTGGAACGACACTACCGCTACTGGCGTAGGACCTGACAACACGCTCTCGGCCAGCGGAGGGGGAGCAAGTATAGCTTTCCCAAAACCCAGCTACCAGACATTGTTAACGCCTGCCGATAAACAGCGCGACGTGCCCGACATTTCATTAAGCGCATCCCCGAACCATGACGGCTATATTTTATGCACTCAGGGGGGGTGTGTGAACGGATACCGCCGTAGCGACAACAGTCTGGCAGTTGTGGGAGGGACTTCCGCGGGCGCGCCAACGTTCGCCGGCATCGTAGCCATCATCAACCAGGCGACCGGATCCAGCAAAGGCGTGGGCAATGTGAATTCCGAACTTTACACCCTGGCAGGGATGAACAGCCTGCACGCTTTTCACGACATCGTTGGCCCCAGCAGTAACCGGGTTCCCTGCACTGCAGGGAGTACGAACTGCCCAAGCACACCGCCCACCGGCTGCAGCGTGCCATGTATTGGCTTCGGTGCCTCTGTTGGCTATGACCAGGCAACGGGGCTGGGCTCGATTGATGCCTTGAATCTGGTTACGAATTGGACCGGCGTATTGACCACGCCAGACTTTGCCGTCGGAAGCACGCCGCTTAACCTGTCCGCCCCCGGGCAATCCGGGACTGCAACCATTACGATCACCGCGATGGAAGGCTTCAGCGGGATGGTTAATCTTTCTTTTGCTCCCTGCCCTGCGACCGCGGAAATCACCTGCACCCTGAGCCCGTCCTCGGTCTCGGTAAATGGCTCGGTAAATGCCTCGGTAAATGACTCGAGCGCGACCGCGACCCTCAGCGTCTCAACCAGCGGACCGCACGCCTCAGCCAGGATTTCTCCGACAGGTCGTCCCGGCTCAGGATGGTTCGCAACCGGCGGCGCAACTTTGCTGGCTGGCTTCTTCGTAGTTAGCGTTCCAGGGCGCCGGCGCCGCAGGAGTGCCCTGATGGGAATTCTGCTTCTGACATTGGTGGCGGCTGGCATCAGCTGTGGCGGAGGCAGCAGCAGTCCCCACATCACTGACCCTGGAACGCCCGCCGGCACCTACACCATCGCGGTGAAGGCTACGAGCGGCGGCGTGAGTCATACCACAAACGTAGCGGTCACGCTGCAGTAAGCACGCGGGTTCCGGCGAATACAAAATAATTGGCTGTTACTTCTGTGCAAAACTGTCCGAGTTAGCACTTGCGTTCATTGTGTCCTGGAGGTACCATTCAGATTGTTCCCAGCGGCCACGCTCCCTAGCTGGCCCTCCGCGCCCAACTGGCTCTCAGGCGCCTAACGGACAAAAAGATAATTCTCACGAGTGACTTCCAGCCGCGTTGGGTTTCTACGCATGCGCCGCAAGACGGTAAGGCGCCACCCCAAGAGCGGTAGTAAAGGTAAAAAAATCGAGTCGCCCTTCAGGCGTACTTAATGCAGAACCGCAAAACGAGAAAAATATGAATGCAGGACCCGGACGTCCCTCCGGAGGCGGAGGGAGAAACAGACGACGGCGAGGGCGTCGTCCGCCCAACCGCGGCGGACAACCTGGCGGCCGCGATCGCCAGGCAAGCGGAATTTACAGCGCCCCCATGGACCACAGCTATCGCGCCGCCCTTGGCGGCAACAATGGAGGCAGGCCAGGACGCGGCCGCCCCGGTTTTGCCCCGTCTTACGCGCCTGTCGACCCCGAACCACTCCCCCAGCGGGACGACGCCAACTCCCGCATCTTTGCCTTTGTCGACGATCTGTTTTTTCAGGCAAAGATTCAGGAGACGGCGCGCAAGCTTAACGTCAAAGTGGAATTCTGCAAAGGCGAAAAAGACCTGCTCGATCACATGAAACAGAATGGCGAAGAGAAGCCGTCGCTGATCATCTTCGACATGAACAACGCCAATGCCAAGCCGCTCACGCTGATTCCCAAGCTCAAAAGCAAATTGAAGAAGGGAACTTCTATCATTGGATTTCTCTCTCACGTGCAGGGTGATTTGAAACAGAAAGCGCACGAAGTGGGATGCGATATGGTTCTTCCGCGTTCCGCCTTCTCGCAAAACCTGCCGCAGCTGCTGCGCCGTCACGGCGCTCCCGAAGAGGAAACGGCAGGATAGCGCGCTCGTCGCAGACACTCCGGCCCGGTCAACCTCAGGGACTAAAGCCCAAAAACCTAGATACGCTTAAGGCACGGCTGAAGCCATGCCCTTCCCTTTCTTTGCGAACATCTTCTTTGCGAGCATCGCTTTTGCGCTCACGGCTGGGTTTCCGCACGCGACTCACAGTTTTGCATTATCCCGGCGGCCAATGCAGGTTGCGTCCCCCGATCAAATGAACGTGCAGGTGGAAAACGGATTGACCTGCACCCGGCCCCACGTTAAGCACCGTACGATAACTGTCCTCGATGCCGCGCTGGCGGGCAATGTGCGCAGCCGTCAGATGGCAGCGCCCGATCGCAACCGCATCCTCGGCCGAAGCTTCCTTCAGCCCTCGAACGTGTTTCTTGGGAACAACCAGCACG
>CATPBY010000156.1 GCA_955652845.1 uncultured Terriglobales bacterium
GGGCTGGGGGAAGTGAGTCATAGTCAAGATCAACTATGTCACCGCCGGCTCAGGTGAAACAGATTACGGAAGCACGTGCCCCGATTCCTGCGAATTCCAATGTGGGAAGGCGGGTAATTGCCTGCTGCCAAGGTCTTAAGCTCTTGGTATTAACATGGTTACTACCGGGAAGCTTACTACCCGGCAATGCGAACCCACTTCCCCAGCGCCGCTTCCCGCACTCGGCGGAAGGCTTCGGGCAACGCTTTCAGCAGGTCAGTGGCAACCAGGGAATGCTCGCCCATGTTTTCCCGGGCCACGTTGCCTGCCAGGCCGTGGAGATGGACGGCTGCGATTACCGCCTCCATAGCCCGGTTGGGATTCTGTGCGATGAGGCCGGCGGTCATACCTGTAAGGATGTCGCCGGTTCCACCAGTCGCCATTCCCGGGTTGCCGGTTGTATTCACCCAGACCGTTCCATCAGGATGCGCGATCAAAGTGCGATGGCCCTTCAGCACGACGACCAATTCGTGCTCTTCGGCAAACCTGCGCGCAATATCGATGCGGTCTCTCTGGACCGCGACGGCGGTCGAACCTATAAGCCGAGCCATCTCACCCGGATGCGGAGTGATCACCAGAGTGCGGCCGGTGCCGTTCAGTTCTGCAGCGAGATCCTCAAATGCGTTCAGCCCGTCTGCATCCAGAACGGCGGGTGTTTTGTGATCCTTCACCACGCTCCGCACGAACTCAGCGGTCTCAGGATCGCGCGAGATCCCTGGCCCGATGGCCAGCACCGTCTTGCCTTCGATCAGGCGATCGACACGTCCGTATTCGCGCGCCCGGACAGAGATTGTGCCAGCGTCCGTTTCCTCCAGCGGTTCAGTCATCAGCTCGGGATGAAACCCAGCCACCGTCGGAAGCACCGACTTTGCGGTCGCAATAGTAGAGAGGCCCGCCCCAACTCGCAAGGCTGCCATGCCGGCCATTGCAGCCGCGCCTGCCTTCCCCAGCGATCCGCCCAGAACCAGTACATGGCCGAAGTTCCCCTTGTTTGCGGCCGGAATTCGCGGACCGATCAAAGGCGCAACCTCTTGGGCCGTGATCAGGTTAAGTTGCAGAGAGGAAGCGATCGCGTCATCGGGTGAACCGATCGGTGCAACCACGGTCGGGCCCTGGCTGAGGAGTCCAAAAATGTGCGCTGGCCGCGGGGCGGTGAAAGTAACTATTGCATCGGCGCGCGCCACGGCGCCGGTCTGTTCTCCCATCACGTCGGCGTCGGCGCCGGAAGGGATATCGACCGCGATAATCGGCACGCTACTGGAGTTCATTCTGGCGATGGCTTCGGCGTATAAGCCGGTCACCGGCGGCCGAAAGCCAGTGCCGAGAATGGCGTCCAGCAAAACATCAGCGCCCCAGATCGCCGATCTTGCCGCTTCCGCATTAAGGTCCGCGGACGAAAGTACCAGCAGCGGCGGAACCGGCAGCTTGGTCAACATCTCCGCCGCATCCCCGCGCAGCTGCGCGCGATCTCCCAGCAGAAGGACGGCCACTTGCCGTCCGCGTTCGTGCAGTTTGCGCGCAGCCACAAAACCGTCACCGCCATTGTTTCCCTTCCCGCAGATCGCCGTAATGCGCTTCGCTGTGGGATGTTGCAACACCACAAATTCCGCCACTGCGGTCCCAGCATTTTCCATCAGAGTCAGCGACGAGACCCCGAAGCGCTCATTGGTAGCGCGGTCAATCTCGCGCATCTCGGAGGCGGTGACGATTTTCATGACTAGTCGCTGGTCGTTCGTCGCTGGTCGTTCGTCTCTATCCAATGCCCAACGACTAAAGAGTCACGACTATAAAACAAAAAAGCCCTCCGCGCATTGGCGGAAGGCCTGATTCACAATTGCGAATATCAATCTGCCATTGAGGGCGCGGGTTTGTGATCGGTTGGGAGCAACGCCGCCTGCACTCTGCTGTGATGCCGGCTGTAAGTGAAATAAATTACCAGGCCGATAATCAGCCAGATAATCAGTCGAGCCCAGTTGACCCAGCCCAGTTTGTACATCATGTAACCGTTCGAGATGACGCCAAGGATCGGAATCACCGGTACCCACGGGGTCCGGAATGGCCGTGGCTGGTTGGGGTTGGTGTAGCGCAGCACCAGCACCGAAACCGAGACAATGACAAACGCCAGCAGTGTTCCGATATTCACCATCTTGCCGATGTCGTCAATCGGAGTCAGGCTGCCCACGATGGCTGCCAGAAGCCCTACCAGAATTGTGTTCTTCCAGGGGGTGCGGAACTTGGGGTGGACAGCGGCGAAAAATTTCTTTGGCAGCAGGCCGTCGTTGGCCATGGCGTACAACACACGTGTCTGCCCCAGGAGCATGACCAGCATCACGCTGGTAAGCCCGGCCAGCGCGCCCAGCGTAATGATATGTGAGGCGGTGCCTAAGCCGCGATCCAGAAACGCGCGTGCCACGGGCGCTTCAATGTTGATCTGCTGCCATCGCACCATGCCGGTGAGCACGCCAGCTACCGCGATATACAAGACGGTGCAGACCGCCAGCGAAGCGATCATGCCGATGGGCAAGTCCCGCTGCGGGTTCTTAGCTTCCTGGGCCGTGGTCGAGACCGCGTCAAAGCCAATGTAGGCAAAGAATATATACGCGGCGCCAGCGCCAATCCCAGCGAAGCCGTGGGGGGCGAATGAGTTCCAATCCATACCCCAGTTGCTGCTGTTGATGTAACGTGAACCCAGCGCGATCACAAAAAGTACGACCGATACTTTGATTACGACAATGCCGGTGTTGAATCTCGCGCTCTCCTTGATCCCGATGACCAGAATCGCGGTGATCACGAGGGCGATGAGGAAGGCCGGCAGGTTCAAGCCGATTTCCATTCCAAAGATATGCGGCGCGCCCA
>CATPBY010000157.1 GCA_955652845.1 uncultured Terriglobales bacterium
CTTGTGTCTGTCGTTTCTCCGGCGAGGCAGGCTTAGCCTCCTGCCCGCGCTTCTCCTGCTGGTCAGGTTGCTCCTGCCGGACTTGCGCTGGAAGCGTAACCCCGAAAAGCAACAACATTGCTGCAGTCCTGAAAATTCCAACCCGTTGCATAAATATGGACTCCCCTTCCCGATTTATTGCAAGCTGCCGGTGGTCGCATTGACCGGACTGCCGATAGCTTCGCCGGACACGACCAGCTCAACCCTGCGGTTCTGCTGCCTTCCAGCGGCGTTATCGTTCGAGGCCACGGGCAGGGTATTGCCCAAACCTCTGGCGGTAACGGAATTGGTCGAGACGCCTTGTTCCACCAGATAGTCGCGTACCGAGCTGGCGCGGTTTTCCGAAAGCGTTTGATTCATAGCATCGCCGCCGACATTATCGGTGTAGCCGCCGACTTCGATGTTGAGCCCGGGATACGCCAGCAGGATGCCGGCAACTTTTGCCAGCTTCTCGCGCGCGCCCGGCTTCAATGAATAATGTCCAGTGTCGAATAAGACATCGGACATGCTGACGATCAACCCGCGCGCGCTGTCCCGGGTCTGCAGAATCAAATTCAGCTGCTCGGACAATCGCGCCCGCATGGCTGCTTTGTCGGTCTCCGCATCGCGGCTGTTCTGCTGCGCCTGCAGCGCCGCCAGGCGGGATTGTTCGGCATCGGCCTGGGCCGAAGCCACCGCATTGGCTGAAGCCTGCTGGTTGGCGGCCATGTCCGACCGGGCCTGCGCGGTTTCCGACTGCGCCCGGGCGGTGTCGGATTCCGCCTGATTCTTCCGCCGGGTGGCGTCGTCGGCCTGGGCTTGCGACTGGGCCTGGGCGTCATTCGAGTTCTGGCGCTCGTCCGCCAGCCGCTCTTCATCCATTTTCTTGACGGCAATGGCGCGCGCGTCTTCCGCGGTTTGCACGGCTTCGCGCGACATGGCGATCAGGGGCTTTCGATCGACATGTTTCCGCGTGGCATCCTCATCGGCGTCATTCATCAGCTTGACCGCATGCTGATAGCTGTCGCTGGCGTAGGCTTCGGCTCCCTCCGATTCGGCGATGCGCAGCGCATTGCGCGCTTCAAAGAACTCCAAAGGCAACTGGGCGTTCAGGACCACGGGATCGAACTTGTAGCCGGTAGGAAGGTAGCCGCCGCGCTCCAGCAGTTCATACTTCGCCTTCACCGCTTCGCTGGTTCCTTTGGTGTCCTCGCGAACCACGTTCTCGAGCACCACCACATTGCTGGGCTGGCGCACGGCATAATAAGGTTCCGCGGTAACAATCAGCGCAAAGGCCTGCAGATCGGTGGTCACACTTACTTTGCTGCGGTGATTTCCGCCCAGCAGAACTTCTCCCAGGTTCACCGCCCGGCCCTCGGGCGAAATCGCCCATAAAATGTAAGTGAGATACTCGTTGCCGAAAGTCGTGGGTTTCTGCAAGTCGCCAAATTCTGCTTCGATCTCGATCGACCCGCGGTGGCTGTTGACTTTTGCCTCACCATTGGCGGAGGGCATCAGGTCGGTGCCCGCGAAATCTATCCTGGTAGCGCCGCTGCGATGCCGATAGTTGACCGCCTGCACGCTGCGGCTGACGACAATCACCCGGAATGTCGGGCGGCGGGCCATGGGTTCCACGCCCCCAGTTCGAGCATTGGTCTGGGCGAAGGCGCTCAAGCCCAGTATGAGTCCGGCGGCTAACAAAACCCTGTTCTTCAAAGTAGTCTCCTTCAGGCAGATCATCTGCCGGTTTACTGCTCCCAGTCTCGACCCTGCCTCAGCGGGGCCACATTACGAAACGCTAATCACCACGTCAGCCTTTCCCGATATGAATCGCGGAAAGGGAATGAAACAGCCCGAAAACATTCAGCAGCCATAACACCACCGCAATGACCACCACGCCATTCAAAATCGATTTGATGGATCCCTGCATAGGAATGAAGCGGTTTACCAGCCACAGCAGAACCCCTACCACGATCAGAACTTCCAGAAGTTGAATCAAAGGCATATTTTTGACCTTTCGCATTTTCGGACCGTCACCTCCTGTTCGCCTGAGGTGGCAGACCCGCTCTTGGTATCAGAGTTTTTAGGGTCGATCGTGCCGCCGCAAAAACACGCGGCGATACACGGGCAAAAATGCTAATTCGCTGGATGTGGTCGCGTGGATTTGAATACCGAGGCCCCGGCCTCTTGCGACCTAAGATGAGAGCTACGAACTAGCGGTCGGCGCTCTCCCGACACACACAGGAGATTAGAGAATGACAGATGGGAACTTGAATGTCTGAGCAAGACAGCTCACATCATCAGTGGACTGCCGGCTGTACTGGCTCAGCCCCGCTTTGCCCCTGCAAGGTGTGCTGCTTCATCGGAATGGTGACAACGATTCGTGTCCCGGAACTGCCGGATTCAACCTTCATGGCGCCTTCGAACTGGCGCACCCGTTCCTGCATACCTCGGATGCCCACCCCTGAGCCTCGTGACTGAATCTCCGCCAATTTCTCCGGCGACATCCCCTTTCCCTGATCCTCTACCTCGAGGGTGATCAGGTCAGTTTTGCGGCTGATCCGGATGGAAGCCGTCTTACTTCCCGAATGGCGGTGAATATTGGTCAAGCTTTCCTGCACCAGGCGGAAAACCACTAATTCCATCTCCGCTGGAAGCCTGCCGAAATCCTCGGCAATATTCAGGGTGATGTTCAGGCCGCTGCGTTCGATCAGGCCCTGCACGTACCAGCTAAGGGCAGAGTGCAATCCGCTCTCATCCAGCAATGGCGGATGCAACAGATAAGAGGTGGTGCGGATTTCCCGGTGCAATTGCTGAACCGCTTCCTGGATCAATTCCGTATCACTGGCAAGCTCCGGTGCGTTGCGGCCCGTCTTTTGAACCAGTCGCGCTAGTCCGATGCCCAGGACGGTCAATGTCTGACCGGCGCTGTCGTGCAGTTCCCGCGCGATATGCCTGCGTTCCTCGTCCTGAATTCGCAACAGGCGCCAGGAGAGGTCGCGAAGCTGCTGGGACTGTCTGAGCACGTCGGCGTTGCGCTCCTCCAGCTGTTTGGTACGAGCCCGGACCTCCGCGTCGAGGGTTTCCGCCAGCTTGCGATAGTTTTCCTCGGTGCGCTTGATGTCGGTTATGTCTACGCCGGTTGGATGAAGGAAAAGGACGTGCCCATCGTCGTCCAGGATGGGATAGAGCGCGAAGTCAACCAGGCGCTCGGTGCCGTCCGCCCAGGAGTAACGAAGGGTCTCACGGAAGGGAACGCCTTGCGCGGCCAGCGTGGTCGCAGCTTTAATTTTATGTTGTTCTTCCTTGTGGTTACGCCACCATGCTGTATCCCAAAAGGGCCGGCCCAGAACCTCATCCGGCTTGTAACCGCAGGCCTCGAGACAGAGTTTGTTGGCGTCAATCATGATTCCTTCTTTGGTCATGATTCCCGCGAAAACGGTGGTTTGTTCGAACACCGCGCGGAATTTCGCCGTGGCCGCGACTGCCTCTGCGGTAATCTTCCGCTCCCGCTCCTCAGCGTGCTTGCGTTCAGAAACGTCGCGGGTGACGCCCAGCTGCACCACGCCTCCACTGGGATTGCCCAGCGGAGCAGCGTGCGTCTCCATATTTCGGCGCACGCCCGTCAAGCCCACAATATCGAATTCCAGCGTTCCCTTCTCTCCGCCGCAGATTCTTTCATTGAACGCTCGAAACTTTTCCCGATGCTCCGGAGCGATGATGTCGTATATGCTCTTGCCGACCACTTCCTCGGCGCGTTGGGCGCCAACCATCTGCAGCCCAGACGAATTCAGATGCAGCAACGTACCATCCGGACTTACCAGCTTCACACACTCCGGTGTAGTTTCCACGATAGCGCGGAAGCGTTCCTCGCTCTCCCGCAAGGCCCGCTCAGCGCGTCTTTCCGCGGTGATATCGCGCGCCACCTTTGAGGCTCCAATCACTTTGCCCGCGGAATTTCTCAGCGGAGAAATAGTGAGCGAGACATCCAGAGTGCGGCCATCTTTGCGCAAACGGACAGTGTGGAAATGATCCACCCGGTCGCCGCGCCGCAGCCGGGTGATAATTCCGGTCTCCTCGTCCCGGCGATCCTCGGGAATGATGAGCGTAATGTGGCGGCCTACGGCTTCTTCGGCGGTGTAGCCAAAGATACGCTCAGCGCTCTTATTCCAGCTGGTGATGATGCCATCCAGGTTCTTACTGACGATGGCGTCATCGGAGGACTCCACAATGGCGGCCAACAGATTCGTCGCCTGCTCAGCCTGCTTGCGCTCGGTGATGTCGACCAGCATGTTGATGCCGCCAATGATCTTGTTTTCCGCGTTCCGCAAAGGCCTTGGGTAAGGCGTGAACCAGATACGCTTGCCGTCGGGCCGCTCGGCGATGCACTCTCCGCCTTCCACGATGCGGCCTTCCTTCAGCGCGATCGCCATGGGGCACTCTTCGTGCGGCAGTGGGGTGCCATCGGAACGAAAGAGCTTCCAGCTCACGCACCACTGGTCGGTCCCAAGTTTGGGCTCACGACCAGAGAATTGCACCGCCGCAGGATTGAAATGGGTGAGACGGCCTTCAGCGTCAGTGGTGTATATCGCGGTGGGAAGCGCATCGATCATCTGGCGGAGACGCTCGCGATCCAGTTCGGCTTCCGCGCGAAGTTTACCTTCCAGCGCAGCCGCCTCCTGGCGAATTCGCGACATGGCAAGATGCGTTCGGACGCGAGCCAGCAGTTCGCGAACAGAGAAAGGTTTGACCAGGAAATCGTCGGCGCCGGATTCGATTCCTTCCACCCTCGCCTCTTCCCCGGCACGGGCGGACAACAGGATAATGGGGACACTCTTTAGGGATTCGTCGGAGCGCACCGCTTTCATCAGACCAAACCCATCCAGGCGCGGCATCATGACATCAGAAAGGATCAGGTCCGGACGGCGCTCGCGGGCGCTCTTCAGTGCGGCTTCACCATCAGCCGCTGCCACAACTTCGTACTGCCCGCGTAACAGGCGCTGCAGATACTCGCGCATATCAGCGTTGTCATCGGCCAGCAGAATCAGAGACGTTTTTTCGGACCCGGGGTTCTGCTGGGGGGAGGAATCACCGGACGAGAGGATGGCTGCGGCCTGAATGTCCTCCGGTATGACGTCGCCCCCGGGCAGCCAACGCAGCGCTTCCTGAACGTAGGCGTCTCCGCGCAGCCCGGTGGATTCCATGGTTCGGGCGGCGCCTATGCGATCAGCCGGCAGGTGTTCTTTGCCGAGCGGGAGTGACACGGTGAAAGTGGTTCCCCGGTTGACTTGACTTTGTACTCGCACCGTTCCGCCGTGCAATTTCGCCAGCTCCTGCACCAAAGCAAGCCCGATGCCGCTGCCCTCGAAGGTTCGTCCCTGCGCCCCTTTCACCCGGTAGAAACGCTCGAACAGGTGCGGGAGTTCCTGCTCTGGAATCCCGGTGCCGGTGTCTCTGACAGCCAGTTCGACGAGCGCATCTGCCGGTTTCAGCGATACTTCAATTTCTCCCGTGAAGGTGAACTTGAAAGCGTTGGAAAGCAGGTTGAAGACGATTTTTTCCCACATTTCGCGATCGACGTAGGCCGGTTCGGCGAGTTGCGGGCAGGTGATGATCAGACGAAGGCCGGCTCGCTCCGCCGCGGACCGGAATACGCTCGCGAGTTCAGCAGTGAGTAACGCCAGATCAACCGGTTCGTAGGACGCCTGGATGCGTCCTGCTTCAATGCGCGAAAAATCCAATAACGTATTAACCAGCTTCAGCAGGCGCATTGAATTACGATGCGCCACTTCCAGCCGCTCCCGCTGTTCCGCAGGCAATCCATTACCTGCGGCCAGGGTGTCTTCCAGCGGCCCCAGCATCAGGGTGAGCGGCGTCCGGAATTCGTGGCTGACGTTCGAGAAGAAAGTGGTTTTGGCGCGGTCCAGTTCAGCCAGGGATTCGGCTCGCTTGCGTTCTTCGTCGTAGGCCCTGGCGTTGTTGATGTTCGCAGCCAGGTTTCTTGCGAGTGATTCGAAGAACTCACGGTAGGACTGGTCCAGCGCGCGATACGGGCTGATTCCGATCGTCAACACCGCAATCGGATCGCGGGTGGTCCCCAGAATCGGGACAGAAACCGCTTGTGTGCATTTGTCGCCGAACGGCGCACCGGGCAGGGTTTCGGGATGGTCTACGCTGAAGACCTGAGCGCTTCGAGATTCGATGGTCTTCTGGATTGCCCATGGATCGTCCCTGGAGAGGTCCACCTTGTCAGGCACCCGCGACCCCGCGGGGAAACTCGCCGCCACGCAGTTAGCCATGGCGCCCTCGCGCAAGAAGATCATTGCGTAGGGACAGTCGGCGGGATTGCGCACGATGGATTGCATCGCGAGAGTGCAGGCATCCACATCATTTCTCGCTTGAACCACCTGATCCGCAACTTCGCGGAGAGTTTTGAGTCGGCGGGCGCTCAGCACTCGATCCGTCACCTCATGAACCGCCGAGAACACACCGCCCACCTCGCCCGAGGAGAGGCGGATGGCGCTATAGGAGTACGTCCAATAACTCTCTTCTACATAACCGTGCCGGTCGAACAGCAGTAGTTGATCGTTTTCCCAGGTGGCTTGTCCGGTTCGCATGACGCCTTCCAGCATAGGACCGATCGTGTCCCAGACGTCTGCCCAGACCTCGACGCCGGGCGCACCCAGCGCATGCGGATGTTTGGTGGTACCGAGTGTGGGCCGCCAGGCGTCGTTGTAAAGCAGGCGCAGTTCCGGACCCCACCAAATAACAATCGGAAATCTGGAATCCAGGCAGATTCTCAAAGCGGTACGCAGGCTCTGCGGCCATTTGCTGACGGGACCGAACGAAGTTTTCGCCCAGTCGTGGGCACGCATCAGAGCTCCCATCTCTCCGCCACCGGACATCAGATCCAAATCGTCGTGCGGGCCGGGATCCGCCAGGCTCTCCTTCACCGCTTGCTTAGGGGTGAAAATCGCATTCTGCCAGGCTTTGGATATTGGGGCGGAGATACGGGCGTTGTGCAACAGCGCAGCTTCGAGGGCGGGAAGCAGGTCAGCGGAGAGATGAGATTTCATTACAAACCCGCGCGCCCCCGCACGCTGAGCTTCAAATACCACTTGTTCCGAATCGTGCTGGCTGACAATGACTACTTCGACTGTCGGCAGACGTTCTCGAATGCGGCGGGTCGCTTCCAATCCGTCCAGGCGTGGCATGGAGATGTCCATGACAATGACGGAAGGCCTCAACTGAATCGCCAGCGCAACCGCTTCCTCGCCGTCCGCAGCTTCGCCGCAGATGGACCACCCGGCACGCCCGGAAATCAGGTTCTTCAAACCAGCGCGCACGGCTGGATGATCATCCACAATAAGGATAGTCGGTGAGAAAGGATCAGTCGATTCCGCAGGTTCGATGGTGAGTTGAGCATTACCCATAGAGGCGCGCGCTGCCCGTGCTTGCGGGATGATTGTTTCGGCCACGAAAGACGAAGCGGTAGAATGCCTCATCCCTGGGCCACGCGATATACAGTATTTAATGTATTGACTACAAACCTGGCCCGCCATGGCGTACTTGTTGCCTTATGCAAAGGCAGGATAGAAAGTCCGAAGACTCACTCACCGATCAGCTTTCTATCTGGACTTCGCAGGTTAGCTGATGTGCCGATGGCATCAACGAAATGCGAAAAAGACTGCCCGATGAGGAGGATTTTCTCCGTGCCTCATGACTCGAAGCAACCGATGCCCCTGACGTAATTTTCAGAAAAGTTGCGGGAAGGACGAATCGCGGGACAGCTTAGTTAGCACCGCAGCGGCCCAGCACTTGACCATCGGGTTGGAACTGAGTGATCGGTCGAGTCGGTATTGCGGATTGGAGCTGTGAGAACGCTGCGCTCACCGACCTGACTGACGTAGACCGCGGTAAGTCCGGAAAGGCTCTGGAAGCCTAGTCTCAGGTTGACAGTGCGTATATGAGTTGAGTAAATTCAAGCGCGATTGCGGGGTGGTTCCTTATCCCTGTTAACAACCGACTCCACGAAACAATCGGCCCCTCCATACTTTTCTGCTAAGGAGTTTACATGCGAAACAAGCTGATGCTGATACGGATTGCGTCCATTGCGATTGCGCTGTGCCTTGCAGTCACAGCTACTTTCGGGCAGTCGGATACGAACACCTCCGACCAAAACACGGCCGCACATCGCTTCGAACCCAAGCACCCACCCACCATTACTCACGGCCCGATGTCAACCGCAGAAAGAAAGCAGAGCATACTCTCCACTATTTCAGGCAACCCGCTGTCCGTGTTTAACTACCAGGTCATTTCCTCACGGGATGGCAACCTTTATGAAGGAGTGATCGTAGGACGGGATCCGAATACGCATGGCTCCAACGCAGAGTTGAACGTCACCACCCAGTTGGTCCCCATTGTGTTTAAGTTTCACACGCTTGGCACAGCTGTCGACCTGAAAACCGGGGTTATCACGACGGTGAGTGGCAGTGCTAAATCAGACCCAACCGTGGCCGACACCGGGTGTTTAGGCAGGCGGAATAATGTGCCGCTGACACTCATGACTCAGTCGCCCATCCTGAAGAATGCCGACTTCGTTTTTGGCGGCACGGATATGGGTAGCACGCAGTATACGGACGCTTTCCAGAGAGCCAATTTCTGGAAGCTGATCGATCAGAGCAACTATCATGTCCGCCTCAGTCCGGTGAGCGTCCTCCCTCCGCTGGTAGTGGACGTACCTCCAGAGAGCGGCCTGTCCCTCGCGCCGAACGTGTTTGAGCCAACTTTTTCCATGTGCAGCCGGGAGGGGATCGTCGACATCAATTTCCTTGATGCGGTGGTCGTGAACCAGCTAACGAAGTTGCCGGGTGTCAATCCGGGCACCTTTCCCATGTTCATGATCTACAACACCGGCATGTCGTTCGGGGACCCAGACAATTTCAACAACTGCTGCGCGGGTGGTTATCACGGCTTCAACCCAGCCGGACCCATCACCTTCCAGACGTACTCGCCGTTTGACTTCGATGTCAGCGGATTTTTCGTGCCCGTGGCGAACGACACGGACATCGCGTCGCATGAGGTCGGCGAGTGGATCAACGATCCGTACGGCATCAACAGCACGCCGGCATGGGGACATACCGGGCAGGTAGGAGGTTGCCAGAACAACTACGAAGTCGGGGATCCGCTGACTGGCCAGAATGCTGCATCCGTCGTGATGCCGAACGGCTTTACTTACCACTTGCAGGAACTGGCGTTCTTCTCCTGGTTCTTCGGAAATCCCTCGCTCGGAGTTCACGGATGGGATTCGGACAATGCAACGTTCGTCCATGACGCTGGACCAGTCTGCCAGTAATCCCGAGTCAATCGCCAAACCAAGGAGCCGCCCGCAAGGGCGGTTTCCCTTTTCCTCTGAGCCAGACAAGTACCGGATGGGAACCGGGCCGAAAACTGTCCTGGCACCTTCCTCTATGGCGCCGGCGGCGGGAAGTCGTGGGGGGCACCGGCTGCACTTTTCACTGCAGATCCCCGATAAAAATCATCTGCCTCAAGATAATAGAGTTACAGCTTCAGCCGTGAACGATTTTCGCAGAGCAAACCTCGCTTTGGGCGCAATTTACGGGCCTTCGACCCATTGTGGCCACGAAGACGCCCGCGGCCTACACTCTTGCCTGGCGGGAAAGACAGCCGAGGGCCGCTGTCCCTGCGCAATCTTTGATTTTAATTTTTAGTAGAAGAGATACTTCCGCCACTTATCATCGGAGCGGCCCATCAGTCGCATGATGTGGCGGCTGGTGTGCAGATTGAACGCGCGTGGTTCGCGCAGCAGCTTCATGCCGGCTTCCGTGGGAAGCTGGTTCCCCTTCTGCCGATTACAGGAATGGCAGCAGGCCACCAGGTTTTCCCAGGTGGAAGCGCCGCCACGGGAGCGGGGAGCCACATGATCGAGAGAGAGTTCACTCGAAGCCAGAACCTCTCCGCAATACTGGCAGGTGTTGCGGTCGCGCAGCAGAATATTCTTGCGCGAGAGCGCCCGGCTCTGATGCGGAATACGGCGATACTCGAGCAAGCGGATTACAGAAGGGACGCGCATGGCGAGGCGCGCGGCGTGCAGGAAATGGCCATTTTCCTCTTCAGTCATGGCGACGCCTTTCAGCACCAGCACGATCGCCCGCCTGGCCGCGCAAACGTTGATGGGCTCATAGGACGCGTTCAGCACCAGGACCGGCGCATGCAAGGCATGGCCGTTGCTGTCCTGGTGGGTGCCGATCAGCGTCGCGGATACCAGGTGAGCTCCCGCGCCTGCCGAATTGTGCCACTTGCCTGACATACGCCTTGTGTGGCGCGAGCGCCCTGTCCCGCGTCTCCGAATCCGGCTATCCTGCAGCCGCCATCGTCATTCGCGCTTCTTCCCCGAACTCCGGTTCGGCCCGGTTGGCGTCCGCCTTCAGAGTTCGAGCGACAGTAGCCACAAATACTTTAGATGCACCCGCCCGCCGCAGAATTCGCGCGCATTCCGAAACTGTAGTACCGGTGGTGAACACATCGTCGACCAGCACAATCTCCCGCCCCGCCACTTTGTGCGGTTCGACAACCGCAAAAGCGCCGCGAATATTCTCCCGCCGCTGGTGCCGCGTAAGCCCGGTCTGAGATTGAGTTTCACGCCGGCGTTCAAGGATGGTTGCATCCAACGTCACCCGATGGCGCGCTACTCCGTGCTTGAAAGCGGCCCGAGCGATCACTTCGGATTGATTGAACCCGCGCTGCCGTAGTTTCCGGCGGTAGAGAGGCACGGGAACTGCCAGAACCTGCGCCGCGCCAAAACCCGGTTCGAGATCAGCAAAGGCTTCCGCCAGCATGCGTCCCAATACGCCGGCGGCAGACAATACCTGCTCATATTTCAGCAGATGAATCAGCTCGCGCAGTCCACCTTCGTAGCTTCCGTAGGCCGTGGCCTTTGCGTAAGGCGGCTGCAGGCGGCGGCAGAGCGCACATTGTAGCGCCGCGTGTTCGCCTGTAAACGAAAAAGGACTGAGCAGGCGCTCACCACAAACGCAACAGACTCCGCCCGCGATCGGACGCATGTTCAACAAGCAGTCGGAGCAAACCGGCAAGCGGGAAATATTAGTCAGAGGAGCGCCGCAAAGACGGCAATCAGAAGGGAAAAAGGTGGCAAACAAACTTTCGGCTATGCCATAGACCGACGAGACCAGGGAAGATATCAGCGGACTATCGTGCGCTCCTGCTTCGGTCCCGGCAGCTCGGATTGGGTCCCCGCTACTGCTGAAGACGAACCTCCCTCGTCCGGCTTGGGCTCGGGATGCTTCAAGCGGACGAAATCTGCTTCAAGTATAGCGGGCAGGCAGGTCCCATGCAAAGCGCAGGTGGCAATTCAGGCGGCAGCGCGATGTGGTATCGCTGTTTCGCGGTCCCGCACCAGCACAAAGCCCGCCTGGTAAGAGCGGCGGAAGCAATCCCCACAGCGCACCGGACGCAAATATAACGCGGGAAGAATGTATCTTTCGACGAAATTGCGGGGGCGCGAACGGTATCCCTCGAAACTGCCACAATCCCGACATTGAAACGGCTTGCGAACCATGACTGGAGCACCTCAGAACCACGCCTGGAGGAAAACGACCAGGGCGCTATTGTAGCAAAGTATGCCGCTCGCAGTAGTTACACATCTCATTATTAACCTTTTCATTAACTTAAGCCCAGACCAACGATCGCCTGACTTGTAAAGCAGAAGCCGCGCGTGCTAACGTGCGCGGTCTTGCCAGCTCCAGCCAAGTCCGCGATTGCGAGGACCTTCTTTCATGAGCCCTAGTCCGGTGAACCAATCAGAGAGCCCCAGGAAACACCAGCCCTACGTCCCCGAGAACATGGAAATGAAGGAATTCACCCTGCGCGCGGTGTTGCTGGGTTTGTGCATGACCGTGGTGTTGGGCGCAGCCAATGCCTACCTCGGCTTGCGCGCAGGCATCACGATCGCAGCCACCTATCCGGCGGCGGTGATTGCGATGGCGGCGATGCGGGCGTGGAAAGGATCGCTACTGGAAGAGAATATCGCCCGTACTGCGGGCTCCATCGGAGAAGGCATCGCGGCCGGGGCCATTTTCACTATTCCTGCATTCCTGATTGCCAAAGCCTGGCCGTCGTTCCGGCCCGGCGATGCGTACTGGAAGTCGACGGCGTTAATTCTGGTGGGAAGCGTTCTGGGAGTGCTGTTCATTTCTCTGGTGCGAAGAGTGATGGTGGAAGACCCGGAGCTTCCCTTCCCTGAATCAGTAGCCGCGTCGGAAATTCACAAGGCGGGACAACGCGGGGCGGAGGCCGCGAAATACCTTTTCTGGAATATCGGGGTGGGCGGGGTGGTGTAC
>CATPBY010000158.1 GCA_955652845.1 uncultured Terriglobales bacterium
GGCCGCTAATATCGCGGCTGCCAAAGCAAATAACCGATCGGACAAGCGAACCCGGTTTGCCAGGAGGCGCTGCTCCTCATCCCGCATCTGCTCCATGGTGGAAGTTATCTCAGAAGCAACGGGAAGCTGCCTGCGAGTTAAATTTTCCTGTCCGGCTACATCCCTGGGAGAGGTTTTCTTAAGCTGGATAGAATGCCGGAACAGCGCAACACTGTTATTTATTGCCTGATCAAGCTGGCTTCTGAGTTCCTGCTGCTTTGGGTTATCACGGGTCAACTCTCTGAGATACTGCAATTTTTCAGGAACTTCTGAAACTGCGGCCTCGAAATCCTCAGCCCGGGATTCGTTGCCCGTCGCCATATAAGCCTGGCCGGCCCGTCCAACCCGCCCTAATGTCGAATCCACGTCGCCCAATGCAACCTGAACCTGGTGGGTGTGAATGACCCACTTCTCGCTCTCGAGCAACCGCACAATGGTCACGTAGGCGGCAAGCCCGCTGAGCAGAAGCAGGGTAACGGCGGATGCAAATGCCAGTTGAGCTTTCTTTTGGGGAGACATTAAGCAGACCAGGCGGCAACACCATGTTACATAAAATATTCCGCTTGGAGAAATATCTTGAACAGTGGATAGGACGCTGGGCGTCCAGCCAACGGATGTCTTCCGCAGAAATTACAGGATTCGCGGTATTCGCTCTTGTCTGAACGCCCGCGATAATTGGGGGTCGCTTCTTGTTCCAGGCGGCCCTCCGATGGACATGAACATCCGCATTCTCGTCGCAGACGATCACCCAGTCGTGCGCCGGGGTCTGAAGAATCTACTGGGCAGACACCCGGGATGGGAGGTGATCGATGAAGCCAAGAATGGCATGGAAGCAGTAGAGAAGGCCAGTCGCCTGCTCCCCGATATCATTGTGCTCGACGTCACCATGCCCAAGATGAGTGGACTCGAAGCCTGCAGGCAGATCCGCAAGTGCGCTCCGGAATGCGAAGTATTGTTTCTAACCCAGCATGACTCTCCTCAAATGCTGCGTGAAGCGGTCGAAGCCGGAGGTCGTGGTTACGTGGTGAAATCCAGCGCGGCCCACGATTTGCTACCGGCCGTGGAGGCGCTGACGCAACACAAATCCTTTACCGGCCGCCTGCGTCACCGAAAACGCCCCTGACAGTAGAATCACCACAGATCGCCAGGAGCTTCGCGTAAGAGTGCGCCTTCCCTGACGGCAAACTCGCATTCAGGAAGCCGCGGATACCGCTGGAGGATTGTCAGCATGTAGACCCGCCGGAACTTCGCTCTCGGGCAAGGACGAGGCAGGCGCCTGAAGCGGTCCCAAAGGGCATTGCGGGGACAGCCGGGCCAGTTTTGAGCGCATAATTTCCTGCGAGTATTTCGCCATGTAGTGCACCACGGTCTCGACCCGGATTTTTATGCTGCCGGCAGGTTTGGTGGAATCGAGATCGCCAAATTTGAAGAACAGAGTGCGCGACGCTTCAACAATTTTCTGGGTCGGCGTGTAGGTAGGCTGGTCCATACCGCATTCATAACTGGAAAGCCGGATCACGCACGTGATCCATGGACACCGCGATGCGAACTTGGCGCCCCACATGATTTCATTAGTGTTGCTGCTGTAAGATGACGTCCAGACATCGGAAATATCGAACGGACTCTTAATTCGACCGCTCCGCATATCCTCCTCGAAGAGCCAATTCATCAGATCACCGTCTCCCGGAAGGTATTGCAGCCACAAAATGGGGAACCCGTGCGCTTGCAATTCAGCTTCGATCTCGTGACCGATTCCGGTGTCCATGTGATATGGCCGAGCCAGCACTAAGATGCATGGCTTCTGATTTTGCGCGCACCAGTTCAGGATGTCGCGGCTCTGCTGCCGGGCCTTCGCCGTGAAAGCGTCGAGCGCCTCGAATCCAGCCTGGACGGCGAGATTCGTCTCCTCCAGGTCCAGATCAAAGACGTCTTTCAGCGAGTCGTGCATCTGCTGCACGACCATGTGGCGGTCCCCAAGGCTCACAAACGGCGAAGCATAGACGATACCGTTTTCGGTAAAAATGTCGCGTTCTTTCATGAAGCCCGCCTTGATGCTTTCAGGCCCGGCCATCACCCGGGTGCAGGTAATTGTGTCCACGACGTGGCCATGCAGAAGAGAAGGCAGGGTGTGAATCATCGGGCTGAATAGAACATTGATCTTCTTTTTTTGTCCGAAAATCAATTCACCATAGTGGCCGCTGATGCATTTCACCGGATAGCAGCAGTCCACCGTGCCCCGGCCTTTGCCGAATTCCCGGCCCTGCTCTTCAGAAGTGTCGGAGCTGAAGATGATATTCTCCGACGACACCCCGAGCGCCTTCAGGAATCCCACCCAGAACTGGGCGGTCGTCCAGATGTTCAGCACCTTCGGAATTCCGACTCGTAGCTGCGACCGGTCTTTAACCTTAACCGGAGACGCGACGGAAAGCTTCTTTGCGAACCAGGTCGGCAACGTTGGGAAACGCATTTTTTGTCTTCTCGATTCCAGCTTTGATAACTTTCATTTCGTTGAGATCTTCTACCAGCCCTTTGGGGCAGGAGTTGTTCACGATCACCCGCTCCCATCCCTTGCTCAGCGGCACTTTGCTCCACTCCCGTCCTTTGCCGCCTAGCAGCTCGACGTCGATAAAGCTGCGTTGGCAATTTACCGGGCACCAGTGGCAGACGGTTTCGGTAGAGGTCGCCGTCTTGTAGGTAAGGTTCTCAATCGAATCGAAACCGCGGAACGCAGTGTGCCCGCCCTTTTCCGCCCAGTCCAGGGCGACGATCGCAGCGCCAATCGCCCCCGCCTCGCCAGAATAAGGATGCACGACCACCTCGGCGTCAGGAATCTTCGAGAGGATGAAATCCACCTGGGTTTTCACTACCGCCAGATTCTTGTGAGTTCCGCCCTGCAGGATGTACTTCCTTCCCACTGACTTGAGATTATTCAAGCCTCCGGCGTAGATCCATACGTTGAGCGGCAATATCGCGCAAAGCGCGGCGAGGATTTCGTCCGCTTGCCAGCCCTTGCGCTGCTGATTCACGATATCGCTCTGCAGGAAGACACCGCAGCCCATGGAAAGCTGGGGCATGGCAGTGGCGCGAAACGCGCCGTCTGCCATTTCGTTCATGGGGATGTTGAATCGTTCGGCGACGCCCTGAAGAAAAGCGCCGTTTCCGGATGAGCATTGGGAATTGAGCCGGAAATCAGTCACCGCGCCATTGTTCAGGATCATGATTTTGACGTCCACGCCGCCCACGTCACAGATGCAATCGGCATCGGGGAAATAATGCAGCCCGGCGGTGGCGTGGGCAATGGTCTCGACCACCGGACAATCCGCGCCCAGGATATCTTTCAGAAGATCTTTGCCGTACCCGGTAATCGCCAAGCCAAGGATTTCTCCATCCCCAACCGCGGCGCGAATCTGCCGGAACAGCGACTTGGCATCCTCGATGGGGTTGCCTTTGCTGAGCGCGTAGCAGGAGAACAGCAGCTCTTTCTGTGGCGACAGGCAAACCGCTTTCGCGGTTGTGGATCCGAAATCGCAGCCCACGGAGACGGGGCCGAGACGCGCAACTGAAGCCGCCTGGATCGGCACCGGCGCGTGGTTACCGTTTCCATTTCCATTGCCATTGCCGTTAGCGTGACCATTGCCATTTCCGTTGCTGTGGCCGTTTCCATTCCCACCGTAACGTGCCTTGAACGACTCGAGTTCCTCGATGTCCTTCCACAGTCCGCCCCGTCCAGCTTTCTTTTTCTCCTCATGCTGGCCTTCTTCAATCCACCACCGCAATCTTTTGGATCCGAGATAGACGCCAGTTGTGGGCGGCTCACCCAGGGCCACTTCTACGCACCCCTGCGCCGCATAATAAAGAGCGTTATCAGGCACGCAAATCAAGGAAGCCGGGTCTTTGCCTTCCGGCATTTCAACTTTGCGCTCTTTCCAGAGCTTGGTCAGATGATGTCGCCAGGCCTCCTGCAGGCCGGTAAAGAAAAGGTTGGGCCCGCCCAGCAGCAGAATCTCTGGAATTGGGGTATTGCCGCGGGTAAGGGTCGCCAGGTTCTGATAGACCACGGCCTCGAACAATGACGCGATGATCTCGTCCACCGTTACCCCGGCTTTGAGCAGAGTGTTAGCGTCGGCCTCCGCAAAAATGCCACACTTGCTGCTGATCTTATGCAGCGTGTGTCCGGTGTAGCGCATTTTCGACAGCTGTTCGGTTGCGATTTCCAGCTTACGGGCGGTTTTTTCAATGAACGTGCCCGTCCCTCCCGAGCACGCGCTCTGCATCAGGACCTGTTTGCTTTTGCTGCCGGAATTTCCGGTGAAGAAGATGGTCTTCATGTCTTCGCCGCCAATTTCGCTGACGAAGTGCACTGAAGGATGGAGTTTTTCAACCGATGCTGCAACCGCTACAACTTCCTGGATGACCTTGCCGCCGACGAGCGGCGCGATCAGGCCGGCGCCGGAGCCGGTAAAAAAAATGCGATCCCGCTCCGCAGCGAGGCCATGATCGCTCTCCAGGCGGCCCAAAAAGTCGAGGATCTTTTCCGCCTGCTTGGTATTGTGGCGCTCATAGGCTTTCGCCAGCACCTCGCCGCTCCCAGACGCGATAACGTACTTGCAGGTGGTGCTGCCTACATCGATGCCGCAGAGTTTTGCGCCATCGGCCCGGATAGGCGCGTCCCGCGGGACATGCGACTGCAGGGAGAAAGCGCCTTCCAGCGGCTGAATCTGGACCAGACCGTCAGTGGCCATATATTAAGTTAGCCTCATTCCGATTTCGGGTTCATTGACCTTAGCCGTTAGGCATTCCCTACTCCGCAGCGCGCCAGGTGGGTAATATAGTTCGCAGCCATGCCTGCGTATCCAAGGTGCGGCACCTTATAGGTCGCGCGCTTTACCTCGGGATGCCTGGCTTCGTATTTGCGGATGGCGTCGACTGTAAGTCCAGTCTTCTTCATGACGTCTTCGAATTCCGCCTGCGCACGTTTCTTCGCCTCAGTCAGAATCATCTGGCAACGTGACAAGGCATGGACCTCGGCGTCCCCCTTCACCTCGATCGGCGCGTACAGCAGGTCCGGATACTTTCCCAGCACATTTGCCATTGAACCAATCGACATGGTGTTCGGCATGCAGGAATAGGGGGAAAGCTCACAGATCATGTGGGCTTTCTTGTGGTGATAAGCATGCAGCGCCTTTCCGATCAGCATGTGGCCTTCTCCGCCACGCAGTTCGAAGTGATAGAAGGGCTCTGCGAGTTGCTTGAGTTCCACCTGATCGGGCAATTCGTTGGGGAGATTGGCTAAAGCTTTGCGGAAGCGGTTGTAAGTCCCGCGATAGATTTTCTCCAGCGCCTGCAGAGCCATTTGCTGCATTTGCGGGTGCTTCGACTTCGAATTCCGGTGTTCTAATTTCCTGATCTCCGGATGCAACAGGTAATGCAGCCACACCGCGACCGGCGGAGGCACAACCTCCGACTGCTCCTGCTCCAGCCAGCGTTTGATGTTGTAGTTGCCGTCGCCCTCGTGAGTCTGCAGCCAAAACTCTCCCGTGACCTTCACCTTGGCCTTCACGCGCAGATGGTCGACTTCGATGGCATCCCACTTCTTGCGCACCTCGCGCAGCGCCTTAGTGAAGTAATTGCTCATCAGATGCCACGCCAGGGTGCCATACTTTTTTCCGCGATCCGGCCGGTGGAGAAACACTTCATACATATACTCGACGCTGTCTTTCAGCACGGCATCGGTCTGGCCGGGGTTTACTTCGTAGGGCCGGGTCATGTACTCGAGATCGACCAGCAGATCGCCGCACAAGATTGACCAGATGAGGCCCAGACTCATCGGCATATTGATTTCCAGGCCGCCTCCGTTCGCCGGCCCCTGATCCAGTTCGTCCTGCGCCAGCAGAAAAAGACGGAAGTCGCGCAGGCCTAAGCCATCGAGGGCCATCGAATATGACTCGTGATACTGGCCAAAGCGGCAGGGGCCGCAAGCGCCCGCCGTGAGATAGATAAATTTGTCGTTAACCTGATCCTTGCCATGTGCCGCTACTTCCTTTTTGAGGAAGTTCACCAGACTGCCGGTGGTGAAAATAGTAGGGCAGCAGGCGCCGGTGTCGATCAGTTCCTTGCCCGCATCCAGATCGTCGCGGGCAATATTCGGCAGCGGCTCAGCGTTGTACTTCAGATTGTGCAGCGCCCCTTGCATCAGACGCTCGTGCTTCCAGGTGAGGCCTCCGTACAGAATGGTGGTCTTTCCCCGCTGATCACGCGTGAACGGCCGTGGTTTATATGCGGTGTAAGGGGCGATGGTGGCCAACTGTGCCATAACTTTGTTCTCCTTCTCAGAAACCCTGCTGTGAGCAAAAGTTTAGTGATCGCAAGAATTGCCGAACGCCGCGAACCGTACCCGGGTCCTTAGGGATTAAGAGTTCAATTCTAGGCACAGGAGACCTCTATCGGCACTTCCACCACGGGCGCCAGCGAATGCCGGCGCTCCTCCTCCCAGTGACGGGTGAGGACCGAATGATGCAGCCCATGCCGGCGAATGCATTGAATTACAACAACGAAGGACACGGCACCAATCAATTGAGCGAGAATTGGAATGTGCAGGGCGGTAATCAGACCGTAACGGTCTGCCGCGCGGCCAATCACGATCGGTGCGATAGCCATGGACAAGAGATTCACAAACAAATAGTAAAAACCCAGCGCGGTCGCATGTCCGCGTGATGGAACCAAATCATGAATCGTGGCTGTTAGCGGGCCATGATACCAGCTTAAGAAGAATGCGCCCAGTCCAAAAGCAAGAAGAAAGTGAACCTTGCCGGTCGAGTGTAACGCGTAGAAGATAGCCGGAGCACCCAGCACAAATCCTATGGGGATGATCACGGGGCGTGCCCAGGGGCGACGGCGAGCCATGTGATCGGAGAGGTACGCGCCCATCGCGATTCCCAGCGCTCCTCCCACGACGATGACTAATCCCAGGGCCACCCCGGCTTGGCGCGCGCTGAACCCTTTAGATTCCTGTACCAGATCAGGACCCCAGACCACGTAGGCATAGCCGGCAAAGCTGCCGAACCATCCGCTTACCAAAAGCGCAACGAACGCAGGCACGCGCAATAGTTCGCCGATTGACATCGTCTTGCCTTGCGATGAAGGCAGTGCAGCGGTTTTCGGGAGAGTCAGGGCTGTTAATCCGAGTATCAGTCCAGGAATGCCCACCACGAAGAATGCGGATCGCCAACCAAATGACTGCGCCATGATTCCGCCCAGCGCGATCCCGGTCGCGCCGCCAATAAACATTCCAACGTCGAAAGCACCCTGGACCCGGGCGCGGACCTCTCGCGGGAAAGTAGCGCTCAGCACGGCCGCTCCCGCCGGCGTGTAGGCAGCCTCGCCGACGCCGACCAGCGCACGGGCGGCCAGCAACGCGCGGAATGAGCCAGCCAGCCCGCTCAGAAAAGTAGCGCTGCTCCAGAACAGAACTCCCGCACTGATGACAGCCCGGCGGGAAACACGGTCGGCCAGCATTCCCAAAGGAAAACTGGCCAGGAAGAGTATCACGGTGAAAGCCGTAGCGAGGTATCCAAGCTGCACAAACGAAACGGGAAAGTCGCGGCGGATCGCTGGGAATAAAGAAAAAATGATCTGCCGGTCAACATAATTCACAAAGTTAACCAGCATCAGGATCAATAACACCCGCCACTGCGTCGGGCTGAAGTTGCTGATTTTCATGGGAGATCTGGGATTCGTTATCGTCGCAGCACTGCGCAATCAAACCGCGTCCCACATCCTGCGATAGCCAGTCATTAAAGATGACTGCGCCCCGGAGGGCAAGCGACAAAGACCGACTTTGTGCGCCACCTTGTGGCAAATCAGTGGATTGCGCTTTCAATCGTTGCTTAGGATGATTAACCAAGGTAAACTCGCGCCACCCTCGGGGCGGCGCCCAGGAGATTGGCAGGATGGCGGAAGGTCCTAGGTCACGACCGCAGGTTGAAGAGCCACGAGCCGACGTGCTCGATTCCTGGAAAGAGATCGCCGCCTACCTTAAGCGGGAAGTCCGCACCGTCCAGCGCTGGGAAAAGACTTTAGGCCTGCCCATACGCCGCCTTTCGCGGGACAAACAAGGGACCGTCTTCGCCTACAAATCGGAGATTGATGGCTGGTGGCGGGAGCGCGAAACTCAGATCCCCGAAACCAGAGCTGAATCCGAAGAACCTGAGGAGCCGTCGGCGGCCCGCGCACCGGCCTTCGGATCTGATTCGGAAACCAACGGCTCGATCACGCTTCAGCACAGGCAGCGACAGCGCCTACTGATATTGCTCGGGATGGTTCTTGCCGTGGCAGTTGTGCTCAACTTGCCCTTCGCCTGGCGCTATGTCCGGGAAATGTTCTGGCCATCTCCGGTCAGGATGGTGGTCTTGCCCTTCAAGAATCTGGGTGGCGATCCAGATACTCAGCGCGTCGCGGACGGATTAACCGAGGAGATGTTCACCCGCCTGAGCCAGCTTCATCCCGAGAGGCTGGCCTTTGTCGAGCTGAACCAAACCGACGCCGCGTTGCCGTTCGACCAGATCGGCAGGAAGTTTAACGCTAATTACATCCTGGAAGGGAGTGCCCGGCGCGAGGGTCAAAGATTAGTGATCACGTACCAGCTGGCGCTGGTGAAAGA
>CATPBY010000159.1 GCA_955652845.1 uncultured Terriglobales bacterium
ATAGTCAGTGAAGAGAACTGCATAAGCTCCGCCCAGAAGGAACGAAGCGCACCAGTTCCACCAGCCCGCTAGAAAACCCCAGAAGTCTCCAAATCCGGCGCGCACCCAGCGATAGAAACCGCCTTCGACAGGCATTGCGGTGGTGAGTTCGGCGGCAACCAGGGAGACTGGAATTCACCAGAACAGTGGCAGCGCCAGCAGATAAATCAGCGTCATTCCGGGGCCGGAGGTGGTGACCATGTCTTCCAGCCCGAACGGGCCGCCGGTGGTGTAGGAGAACATCACCCAGACGAAGTAGAAAAGGCCCGCTTTGTGAAGGGCGGATCTGGCGGAGCTTTGAGCGGCCTGATGCACGAAAAGGGATTATAAAGGCGTTGCCAAATGACAGCCGGCTATTCTGGGCAACACACACGTAGTCGCGTCCGCGGAGACGATTGTCATTGCCGAGTGCTCCGTGGGCCACTAGAATGGCCCGCGTTTCTCGATCAGGAGGAGATATGAAGGTACGAACCATCGTTCTGACTCTAGCCCTGTGCTTGGTGGGAGTAGGAGTGTGCATCGCGGATGACGCGAACATCGGAACCTGGAAGCT
Source organism: uncultured Terriglobales bacterium (assembly GCA_955652845.1). Lineage (GTDB taxonomy): Bacteria > Acidobacteriota > Terriglobia > Terriglobales > Acidobacteriaceae > JABCYV01. The sequence goes on from CATPBY010000159.1 coordinate 593, forward strand.
GAACGAAGCCAAATCGAAGTTCGCTCCCGGGGCCGCAAAGAACACCAGTGTTGTCTACGAGGCTGCAGGAGACAGCGTCAAAGTTACGATTGATGGAATCGGGAACGACGGCAACCCGATCCATAATGAGTGGACAGGCAAGTATGACGGCAAAGACTACCCGGTCACCGGCGATTCCAATTCCGATGCCCGGGCGGTGACCAAAATCGATCCGCATACCCTGAGTTTCAAGATCAAAAAAGATGGTAAAACCACCAGTAGTGGCCGCATCGTTGTCGCTGCGGACGGCATGAGCCGGACGGTTACTTCGAGTGGAGTGGATTCGAAGGGCCGGAGTGTGAGCAATACGGCGGTATACGACAAGCAATAGCGGCGGGGATTCGGATCGACCCGCGCAGCAACAAAAAAGCCTTCTGCTCGCGCAGGAGGCTTTTTTCGGGGGAGGGCTTTGGGCGCAACGCCCATCGTCCTTGGCTTATTTAGGAGGAGCCTGCTGGTCCTGGCTGGCGGGCGTGGTTGAGGTGGATGCCAACTGCTCCAGATCGTTCTTCAGGAGGCTGATTTCCACACGGCCGCCGCTGGTGTGCTTCTTGCCTTGCTCGTCCGCATTGGGCGCCGGGGCATTACCCATGCCGACCACGTAGATCCGGTACACCGGAATGTCGTGGTTGAGGACCAGATAACGAACCACTGAATCCGCCATCTTCTGGGAAGTGGCGATCGCTGCCTGCCCGTGTCCTGACGAGAAGCCCTGAACCTCGATGATGTATCCACGCTGATTCTTCAACGGGGTGGCGATATCATCGAGCGCGGACTTCGCATTCTGACTTAGTGCGCTCTGACCAGGCCGGAAGCGAATTTCCGTCTGGGTTGCGGCCTTGTACTGGTCAATGTTGCCTACGACTTGTTCCACAGTGGAAAGTCGGCTGTTGGCCTGGGTGGCAGTCTGTTGCGCCATCTGCGCTTTATTGCCGGCTTCAATGGCATGCTGGTCGGCTTCGTTGGCCTTGGTGGATGCCAACTGAATGCCTTGCTGCGCACGCGAATCGACGTCTTTGATCATCTTGCTGTTGGCCGACGTCAGTTCATCGAGTTCGTTTACACGGTCACGGATGGGAGCAGTCTGGCGCTGCACATACTTTTTGCGGGCGAACGGGTTCATCTTTCCCCAGAAGCCCTCATGAGTGTCCGGCTGCAATGCCGGTTTGCCGCTGGCTCCAGCATTCGACGAAGAAGTGTTCTGGTCTGTCGACGAAGAAGCGGCAGGTTGGCTTTGAGCGGTTGAACCAGTCTGCTGTCCAAACGCCGGGAAAGCCAGGACAGCGGTCAGAAGCAGCGCAATCAATACACTATTCTTCATTTTTTAAGTCCTCCAAGTTGGGCGGGAGCACCTGGGCTCCGCTCCAGCACGTCTTTGGCGTGCTCAGTGATTTCAATGTATCGGTGGCCAAGGTCCGCCACCTGCCATTCATATAACAGGTTGAATGCCAAACCCATACCATGCTAACTCTTTAGTTTACAAAGACATTGTAGCGCCCAAGGGGGGATCATACCGCGAAAACTTCTGCGTAAGGTAATTTTGGCAAAAATTGATATAAAAACTTCGTGTGGCGTTGGCAGCCTTGTCAAGCGAAACGTCGGTAACGTTGCACTCATCCAATGGGCAGATCAACCTGGTGGCCTCTGAGATTTCCCATGCGCGGCTGGCTTTCTGTGGTGGTTCCGATCCTCCTTATTTCCTGCACTCGGGCAGAGAAGCTCGACCTGGCGCGCTTGAAACTTCCGCCCGGCTTCCACATTGTGGTGTACGCGGAAGCGCCTTCTGCCCGCATGATGGCCTTCAGCCCCGGCGGCGTTTTACTGGCGGCTGCCATGAACGATGGTTCGGTCTTGGCCTTTCCGGATCCTCAGCATACGGGACACCCGGCGCGTACAGTGACTGTGCTTGAGGGGCTGAATGAACCGAATAGCATCGCGTTCAACAAAGGCAAGCTGTATGTAGCCGAGACCAACCAGGTGCGCAGCTTTGACTGGGATGAATCGGGATTGCGCGCCACCAACGGCCATATCGTAGTAAAGCTTCCCGGCAGCGGAGGTCATTCCACCCGTACCGTGCTGTTTGCCAACGGAAAAATGTACGTCTCGGTGGGGTCGAGCTGTAATGTCTGCGTGGAGCCAGACAAGCGGCGCTCTACGGTACTGGAGTTCAACGAGGACGGCAGCGGTGAAAGAATCTTTGCAGCCGGCCTGAGAAACTCCGTCGGGCTCGCGCTGAACCCTCACACCGGAACTATTTGGGCGACAGAAAATGGCCGGGACTGGCTGGGCGACAACCTGCCTCCTGACGAAATCAATGACCTGGGTACGAATGGCGGCAACTTCGGCTGGCCGTACTGTTACGGCAACCGCATGACCGATACTTCCCAGATCAAACCGGGCGATGCTCGCTGCCAGCAGACCATTCCCCCCAAAGTTGAAATCCAGGCGCACTCGGCGCCGCTGGGCATCGCGTTTTACAACGGAAACATGTTTCCAGTGGAATACCGCGGAAATATTTTCGTTGCGCTTCACGGGTCGTGGAATCGCAGCGTTCCTACGGGGTACAAAGTGATCCGCATTCAAGTGAATGACAAAGGAGAACCGCAAGGCTCTCCTGAAGACTTCATCACCGGGTGGATCCAGCCAGGAGATACCCACAAGGGGCGTTGGATGGGAAGGCCGGTAGGCATTGTCATCGGACCGGACGGGGCGATGTATGTGAGCGACGATTCCAACGGCATGATTTACCGGATAACGTGGGGGAGGTAGGCGCGCGCGGCCCCGCCCGTGCGCATCGAAGGCAAACCCTGGGCGGAGCAGGTTTATGCCGGGCAGGTTTATGGAGATCGAGGCGAACGCCTGCACGGGCGAGGGCGCCCGCGCCTACATTGCCATGTACTTCTCATACTGTTCGTAGATGAAGTTGTCCGTCATGCCAGCAATGTAATCACATACCACCCGCGGCAACGGTTCCTGCCTGGCTTTTTCCTGATAACTCGCCGGCAGGTTCTGCGGCTTTTTCATCCAGAATTCAAACAATTCACGAATGATCCGTTCGGCATTTCTCTTTTCCGGGTCGAGGGCCGCGCTGTAGTACAGGTTGGCGTAGAGGAATTCTTTCGTGTTCCGTCGTTCTTGCTCGACTCCCGGGCTCAGCGTGACGAGTCGCTGGGGACAGTTGCGTACGTCCTGCAGGCTTCGAATGCCTGCAGCTTTGATTTGTTCCTGCGTACGGCTGATGAGGTCGCTCACCATGCGGTCAACCATTTGCATCAGCGCTTCATTGAACTTCAACTTCTCCATCGCGGCGGGATACAGCTTTTCGGCTTCGCGGTATAAGCCGTCGAATCCCGTTATGCCATTGCGGACATTTTCCAGAGTTAATAAATGGGCTTCGTACCCGTCGTCCAGGTCAGCCGCATCATATGCAATTTCGTCTGCCACATCGATGAGCTGGGCTTCGAGGGGAGGACGCCGGTCAAGCAAATATTCAGCCAGCTCAGGGAATTGTGCGGAACTGTAATCCCTCGAATGCTTGACAATTCCTTCCCTTACCTCAAAAGTCAGATTGAGTCCGCGAAAGGCCGCGTAACGCAGCTCGAAGTGTTCAACGATGCGCAGGGCATGCAGGTTATGGTCAAAGAAGAATCCCTGAGAACGCATGGCGGCGTCCAATGCTTTTTCGCCGGCATGTCCGAAGGGCGGATGGCCGACGTCGTGCGCCAACGCCAGCGCTTCCACAAGATCAACATTCAAGCCCAGTTGAGAAGCAATGGTGCGCGCGATCTGAGCTACCTCAATGGTGTGGGTCAGGCGATTGCGAAAATGGTCGGAATAGCGGCGGGTGAAGACCTGCGTCTTGGCTTCGAGCCGGCGGAAGGCACGGGAGTGGATAACGCGGTCGCGGTCCCGCTGAAAATCGCTGCGATAGGGATGCTGGGGTTCGGCGAATCGGCGCCCGCGGGAATCTTCCGCGCGCACCGCGTACCCGGCGAGCATCGGAGAGTCTAACATTTGCCTGGTGAACGCCTCTTGCAGCTATCGTAGCTTGAGCCGCATCTCGTTAGTGGGTTTAAAGCCGAGCGATTCATAAAGCGGACGTCCGTGCTCGCTGGCATGCAGGAAAACCGAATCGAAACCTTCTTTCCTGCACCATTCAATCATGGTTTTCATGAGGCGGCGCGCGATTCCTCGACGGCGGTAGTCAGGGTGGGTATACATGTTCAGGATGGTAGCTTTACGGCATTCAAGATCGTAAGGATGACTGGGCCAGGGACTGGTTACAACTCCGCCGCCGGCTACTACTCGTTCCTCAGCCAACGCCAGCCAGCCCCGGTATGAACCGTCAGCCAGCGCTCGCAGGAAGTACGATTCTGAAGTCGAAACCATTGAGTTCAAGGCGGGCTGGTCCTTGTAATCCATATCTTCGTACATGCCCCGGCGATGGCGCAGGATTTGGCCCACATCGTCGCGGGTCGCTTCGCGGATAATGATTTCAGGATTCATGGTTCACTCAAATAAGAAAGGCCGAGCTGCGCTCGGCCAGACAGCCGAGAGCGGCTGTCTCTACGTTATTCATGGGGATTTATTTATTTCCGGGTTCTTCTTTTGCCAGCTTCACTTTGGCTGACTCGAGTTTCTTCTGGACTTTCGCTACCTCGGTGGAATCAACTTCCGCAGCGATGGTTTTGTTCCATTCCGCGAGGGCGCGCTCCCAGTGCGCGGCAGCCAGTCGCAACCGGCCTGTCTTCTGGTACAGATCGCCGAGATGGTCCTGAACCGTGGGATCAGTCCCGATGCGCCGCGAAGCCTTGATCAGCGTATCCTCGGCCTGGTCAAATTTGCCCAGCTTGAAGTAGGCCCAGCCCAGGGAATCCAGATAGGCGCCATTCGCCGGGTCAAGATCGACTGCTTTCTTGATTAAATTCAGCGCCTCTTCCAGCTTCACTCCCCGGTCGGCGAGCATGTAGCCCAAATAGTTCAGGGTTGTGGGATCTTCGGGATCCGTAGTCAAGACCTTTCGGAACATCTCTTCCGCCTGGTCGTATTTTTTCTGGCGCTCGTAAGTCGAGCCTCGCAGGAAATAAAGATAACGCTTGTCTTCCGGCTTGGTAGAAAGCTGTTCAGCCTTGTCCAGGTCTTCTTCGGCCTCGGGCCACCGCCTCAGGCGGCTGTTCATCTGCGCCAGCGCGATGTAGACCTCGCGATCTTCGGGAGCACCTTTAAGCATTGACTTAACGTGCTGCAGCCCGGCGTCGGTCTCGCCCATGTCGACCTGCTGAGCGGCATACACCAACTTCAAGCCGCGGCTGTTGGGAAGTTTCTGGGTCGCTTCCCGGGCAGCATCCGTGGCCTGCTGCCACTGTTTGGCCTCGCGATAGGTGTCGATGATCTGCTGATATCCCCGTTCGGCGTTGTCATCGCCGAGTAACAGCATCTTGCGAAAGGTTTCGAGCGCCAGCGGGTCGTTGCCGTTTTCGCGATAGATGGTGCCCAGCCGCTCCAGAAATACGGTCCGGTTATTTTTTTCGGGCTGGGTGTAGCTGCCGTCCGGCTTTTCAGTCTTCTTCAGCAATCCCTGAAGCACTTGAATCGCTTCGTCGTAGCGCCCCTGGGCCTGGTATACGGCGGCGATGTTGTAGGGCACTTCGATCGAGTCCTGCACCATGGACTCGGCTCTCTTCAGATTCTCGAGAGCAAGATCGAACTTGCCCGCTTTGCGATAAATCTCCGCGATGCGCAGGTAGGTCCCCGCATCCTCGGGATTGGCGTCGGCGATGATCTTGTACTGTTCAAGCGCCGCGTCGGTCTGGCCGTTGTTCATTAAATTCTGTGCCAGGCCGCGGATGGCATCGAGATTATCGCGATCCAGTTCAATCGCCCGCCGGTAGGCGTCGATGGCCTTTTTGTAATCTTTCTGTTGCTCGTAGGTATATCCCAGCGCCGAATAGAGCTTGGCGGAGCGGGCCGCGTCCGGCATAGAACTCAGTACCTGGGTAGCACGGTTGGCGTCGCCTTCGTCGTTATAGAGATAGGCGAGCATGGTCACTGCTTCTTCTGAATCGGGCTGAAGTTTGACCGCCGTCTTGAACTCGTTTTCCGCCTTTTGTAATTCATTCTTCAGTCGATAAAGGCGGCCCAGGAGGAGATGGTCCTCCACGCTGTCCGGCTCGATTTTGATGATCTGCTCGTACTGTTCAACCGCCAGCTTGAGCATATTCTGCGAACCGGCGCTTTCCTGGTCTCCCAGAGAGCGCAGATAAATGCGTCCTAACAAACGGTGCGCCTCCAAGTTGTTGGGATCACGTTTGAGGATGTCCTGGGCCTCGATGACCGCATCGCGGATCCTTCCGGTTTTGGCGTAGAGCTCAGCAAGGCCCGCGGTCAGATATTCGGAGGTGGGATCGGCATCGATGGCGAGGCGGTACTCCTCAATCGCCTTACTTGCCAGTTCGCTGCGGCCATAGACCGCCACCTGCTCCTCATACATGTGAGCCATGGAGTAATGGAAGTAGGCTGCAGCCCGATCGCCCTTGTGGGACGGCTGGCCCGCAGGCTTGGGATCGGGTGTCGCGGAAGTTTGCTGGGCAATGCCGCTTGCGGCCACTAATAAGACGATAAAATGACGATAAATGCTTTTCATTGAAGACCTTTGGGTTCCCAAACGATAGCGATTGGATGCAGACTCGCCGCTGCCGGGTGCTCGGAATATTGTAAACCCTGTTTCAATCGTGACCAGTAAAAGCGGCCTCGGAATTCAGAGATGCAATGCTCGGAAGTACAGGGTCGGACGGATTGATATGCAGGCGCTCACGCCTGCATTAGTGGCGGAAATGCCTCACGCCGGTGAAGATCATGGCAAGGTCCAGCCGGTCGGCAGCTTCGATCACTTCGGAATCACGCACCGACCCGCCGGGCTGAATGATGGCGGTGGCGCCGGCTTTCGCCATCTCTTCAATCCCGTCCGGAAAGGGAAAGAAAGCGTCGGATGCGGCGACCGTTCCCTTCAGGGGAAGCACAGCCTTCATGGCGCCAATCCTGCAGGAATCCACCCGGCTCATTTGCCCTGCGCCGACGCCGACGGTCTGGCTGTTTCTGGCGAACACGATAGCATTCGATTTCACGTGCTTGCAGACTTTCCAGGCAAAAAGCAGCGCGGTTTTCTCTTCCGCGGTCGGCGATCGTTTGGTAACGACCTTAAGATCACTGTCCTGGAGCGCCCGAACATCCGCATCCTGCAGCAAGATTCCGCCAGAAACGTTCTTCAGCACCCAGTTCTGGGGAGCATTTTCAATTTCCATCAGACGGAGATTTTTCTTGGCGGCGAACCTGACTCTAGCGCCTTCGTCGAATGAAGGCGCGGCTATCACTTCAAGAAATAATTTGGCCATCTCTTCAGCGGCGTCGCTATCGAGCGGGCGGTTAACCCCGATCACACCCCCAAAGGCCGAAACCGGGTCGCATTCCAGCGCTTTCTTATAAGCCTCGAGGAGTGTCTTACCCGTCGCCGTGCCACAAGGATTGGTGTGTTTGATGATGGCGCACACCGGTTCTTCGAACTCCTGGGCCAGGTCCCAGGCAGCTTGCAAATCGACGATATTGTTATAAGAAAGCTCTTTGCCCTGAAGCTGGCGTCCGTTGGCGACCCCGGTGCCGGACCGGTCGCTATACAAGGCGGCTTTCTGATGCGGGTTCTCACCATATCGCAGGTCCGTAGTCTTGTTGAAAGTCAGCCGCAGCGTCTGCGGAAATCCGCTCTCGGGATGAAAATCGAAACGGCCATTGGCGCTGACTCGCTCCAGGGTCGAGGCGATGGCCGAGTCGTACGCGGCAGTTGTGGCAAATGCTCTTTGTGCCAGCCTCCACTTGGTTGCCGCTGACAAGGCGCAGCCGGACCTCTCCATCTCTTCAGCGATTGCGCCGTAGTCGCCGGGCGAGGTGACCACAGCCACGTCCTGGAAGTTCTTGGCCGCAGAGCGGATCATCGATGGGCCGCCGATATCAATGTTCTCGATCAGTTCGTCAAACTGCACGTCTGGTTTGGCAGCCGTCTTCTCAAACGCATAAAGGTTGACGACCACCATGTCGATTGGCTGAATCCCGTGTTCAGCAACAGCGGTGCAATGGGTGGCATTCTCGCGCCGGTGCAGAATGCCGCCATGCACCTTGGGATGCAGCGTCTTCACCCGCCCATCCTGCATTTCGGGGAATCCGGTAAGCTCGGAGATATCCTTCACCCGGACGCCCGAATCGCGCAAGAGTCTGGCTGTGCCGCCCGTGGAGATCAGCTCCACGC
>CATPBY010000160.1 GCA_955652845.1 uncultured Terriglobales bacterium
CAATCTTGCGCCGGTACCAGTCTGGCGGCAGGCGATCATGCGCGTCCCCGTCGGGAACCGCCATTGACAAACGCAAGCGCCGGGTTCGTCCCAGGGCGCTAATATCGGCCGTAAGCCCAAGTGCTGTCGCGCCTGCCAGCGTGCGCAGAAACTGCCGCCGGTCCGCCATGAAAAATCCTCCTTAAACGGTTAGGAATCATAGCGGACTATCTTAGCGCAACCGCGCGGCTTGCGGCGCAATGGACAACTACCGCGCGGCTTAATACACTTTCTATATGCTGTTTGAAGCTGGTCTCACGCTCTATGCGACTCGTAACTTTTAAAGATCCGGTACATCAGGCCCGCATCGGCGCAGTGACGGCCGATGGCCGAATTGTTGACCTTCACTCCGCCTGCGCTCTTTACCTGCGCGACGTGGAAAGCGAGAGCGCGTTCTACCGCCTGGCCGATGCGCTGGTTCCTCCCAACATGCGAGCGCTCTTTGCTGGCGGCGACACCAGCCTTGAAGCCGCCCATAAGGCGTTTGATTACGCCCTGCACCACGATGACGGCGCCACTGGAGCGCGCGGCGAAGCCATCTTTTATTCTCCGGCCGACATCACGCTTAAGGCGCCGATCGTTCCCAAAAAATTCTTTCACACCGCAGGGAACTTTCGCGAGCACCACGAAGAAGCCAGCAAGGCGGGATTTTCGCATCCCGTGCTGCCCTGGATTGTATTTTTTCAGAATGTGGATGCGATCATCGGCCATGACGAGCCAGTAATTTATCCTGAGCACCTGACCCAGGAACTGGATTACGAACTGGAACTGGCGGTCGTGCTGAAGAAGAGCGGCAAGAACTTCACACCGGAAGAAGCATCGGACTACGTGGGTGGATATGTAATCTTTAACGACATCACGGCGCGCGATATTCAGCGGCGCGAGATGAAATCCGGAGTATTCAGCTTCTGCAAGGGGATTGATACTTTCTGTCCGTTGGGACCCTGGATTGTGACGGCCGACGAAATTCCCAATCCTCAGAACCTGGCGATGGAACTGCGCGTGAACGGAGAGCCCCGGCAAACTTCGCATTCGAGCAAAATGTCGGTGAAAATCCCGGAGATTCTTTCCCACTACTCGCCGATGGGCTACAGCGCGGGTGATGTAGTCTCGACTGGTACGGTTTCAGGTGTTGCGGCCTTCAGTGGCGATCCCAAGGCCTGGTACCTGAAGGTTGGTGATGTGATGGAGTGCGAAATCGAAAAAATTGGAATCCTGCGCAATCGCGTCATCTCGTGGGAAGAAGCGTATGGCAACAGGCCGGCGGCCCTTGCCACGCAGGAAACATCCAGATAGATCCAGACGCATGAATCATCCGAATTCCAAAGTGTGGGTGAGCGAACTCAATGCCCGCCCCGAAATTCGCGGGGCTTTTCCCCGCACCAGGGTGCGCTTTTACGATACCACCCTGCGCGACGGCGAGCAGACCGTTGGAGTAGTTCTTTCGCCGCAGCAGAAGCTTCAAATTGCCCGTAAATTGGACGAACTGGGCGTGAGTCGAATCGAAGCGGGCTTCCCCCGCGTCTCTCCCGAAGACGCCGAGGCGATCCAACTGATGCAGGCGGCGAACCTCAAAGCTGAACTGTGGGGGTTCTCGCGGGCGGTAAAAGGCGACGTTGAAGAGTTGGTGCGCCTCGGACTGCGGGCGTCGGTGATTGAGGCTCCGGCCAGCGACCTGAAATTAAAAGCCTATGGGATGACCCGTGACGAAGTATTGCGGCGCGTAGTGGACGCAGTCGCTTTCGCGAAACGGAACAAGATCACCGTGGCTTTCTTCCCCGTGGATGGTACGCGAGCGGCGCTCGATTTTCTTAAAGAGATGTATCTGGCGGTGCTGGAAGCAGGCGCCGGCGAAGTTGTGGTCGTGGATACCATCGGAGCCTGCGGTCCGGAAGCAGTCGAACTGCTGGTGCGTGAAGTGTGCAATTGGGTAGGTCCCAGCGTGCCAGTCCACTTTCATGGTCATAACGATTTCGGCATGGCGACCGCGTGCGCCATTGCTGCTGTGCGGGCCGGGGCTTCGTGGATCCAAGGCACCATCAACGGGATGGGAGAGCGAGCCGGCAACGCCGATATCAGCGAGATTGCCCTCGCTTTGCGCTGTCTCTACGACGTACCGGTGGATTTCGACCTGACCAAGGTGCGTGAAGTATCCGAAGTTGTTTCGAAAGCCTCCGGCTACACTCTGGATGCCTGGAAGCCTCTGGTTGGCGAGAATCTATTCGTGCGCGAGAGTGGCGCGGTGGCGAGCCAGTTTCATATTCCCGAGGCAATCGAGCCTTATTCATCTGAGTTGGTCAATGCCAGGCGCCGCATTGTGCTGGGGAAAAAAAGCGGCCTGGACAGCGTCGACCTGAAAGGAAAAGAATTGGGAATTGCGATCGCTTCGGATCAACGCGCAACGGTTCTCGCCGCGGTGAAAAAGCGCGCGATCGCTAAACGCGGGCTGCTGACCGATCAGGAATTTCGTCAGATCGTCCAAGACATTGCCGCTGTGCCCAGCTGAAAGGTGCAGCTATTGCCGGATTGCAACTTTCTGCTTAGCGTTTGAAGTGCGGCAATACTGCATCGCCAAACAGTCTTGCCTGGCCGGCGCGGTCCTCGCCCCATATTTCAAGCATGATATGGGTGCAGCCGGCGGCCCGATATTCCTCGATTCGCTGGATACATTCATCGGGCGTTCCAGCGATGGGGCAGGCTTTTCGCAGGATTTCGTCGGTGACTGCTTTTGCCGCTGCCTTCCGTCCCCCCTTTTCCATGGCGTCAGCGATCGGGCGCAACTCATCGAAACTAAGCCCAGCGGATTCCAGCAGTACGTCAGCAGACCCTTTGATGTTCTGGACTTTATTGGCTAGATACATCGCCGCCTGCTCGCGCGCGCCTTGCTTGCCCTTGGAGGAATCGGGTGCAATGCTTCCCACAATTACGGAACCCAGTACCAACTTGCCTGGGTCCTTCCCGGCTTTGCGCGCGCCCTCTTCCATGTTTTTGCGTGAGTATCGGACGAACGCGGGGGTGGTGATGCTGGCGGTGAGCAGTCCGTCCCCGATTGACCCCGACATTTTCTGCAGTACCGGGCCTGTTCCCGCGACATAAACCGGGGGCACCCCGCGCGGGGTGTGCGCATCAGACCGCAGCGCCGGTACGTTCGCCGCAAATACCTTGCCTTGATACTGGAAAGCGTCGCCTTGAAGCACCCCGCGGACAATCTCGATGCTCTCCCGCATCACCGTGGCAGGTCCAACTTTCTCACCTTCGCCTTCGCCGATTTCTTTCATGAAAATTTTCGACGCGCCCAGACCCAGCAGAAACCGGTCACCGGCAAGGTCCTGCATGACACGCGCCTCCATGGCGATCTGCACCGGATGCCGCGTGTATGGGGAAATAATTCCCCAGCCCAGCTGAATTCGACGTGTCTGTGCGGCGATTACGGCGAGAATGGCGGTGGAAGAGCGGGCTTCGAAGGAATGCTTACGCCACCACGGATATGCCTCTGCAATCCAGAACGTGTCAAATCCCGCGTCCTCGCAGGCTCTGGCCATGGCGACGGTTTCGTGTACCGGCTCCATGCTGAGTTGCAGAACTCCAAGGTTGAATGGAACGCTCATAAGTTCTTAATGACGGCGCCTGGCTAGTCCGGATCCTTCCACGACTGTTCGAGCCCCTTGATCAATGCCCACATCGTTTTATTGAGCGGAGTGGCCACGCCGGTTTTTTCGCCCCATTGCACGATCGCGCCGTTCATGAAATCGACTTCAGTCTGGCGTTTCGCAAGAACATCCTGAAGCATGCTGGCGCGATGCTTTCCGGGAGCATTGGCCCCCTTCTGCACCAGTTGTCGCGCATCGCCGTGCAGCGATATTCCAAGCTTCTTCGCAACCGCCTCGCCTTCGGCGATTAAGTCATCAAAGAGCTGGGCTGTAGGCGCAAAGCGGGCGGCTGCGCCGTGATGAAGCAACGTAAGCGCGCCCGTCGGGTTGGTGGAAGCATTAAAAATCAATTTGGTCCATTGAGCGCCCCGCGCGTCCTTCAGCGCGATGGTGTTCATTCCCGAGCGCGTAATCAGGCCGGCCAGTTCCTCCACATTGGTCATGGAGGTTTTGGTTGGTTCAAAGGGGCCTATCCAGGTGTCGCCCTTAATGTCATAGCCGATGTGTCCGGGTGCGATTGGATGTCCGGCAGGAAATGTCGTGCCCCGAATGACGTACTTTACATGCTCGGCGATAATTTCTTCATTGCCCACGCCGTTCTGCACCGAGCACACCGCACTCTTCTCGTCAAAAATATGGGCGGTTTGCGCAATTGCGCTGCGGGTGTGAATTGCCTTGGTCGCCACGATACCGTAGTCGCAGTGTGGCAACTGCCTGGCATCGCTGGTAGCGTTCAGCCGGGCAGTAAACTCCGCGGCTCCAGACAGTCGAAGTCCATTCTTAATGATGGCATCGGTATGCTCCTTCCATACGTCATACGCCCAGACTTCGGCTTCGCCGGCTCTAGCCAGATGCGCGGCGAACAAACTGCCTACCGCGCCACATCCAATCACGCAAATCTTCATTCGGACTTTATGGCCCCCTTAAACCGTGGGATGATTCGCGCCCCGCTGTATCACTGGCCGTTTCCTGCTTCTGACCTCTCGGTTTTCCGCTCTTCGCCGGTAAAAAATTTCCATGGCACATCGGCCAGGGACTCACCTTCATTTTTGCCGACGCGATACGTGTCCTGGGTATAGAGGCAAACTTTGCCGTCTTTATCTACGACCTGGGGATGGAGCGAAAAAAATCATGTTTTCTTCCAGCTTCACCTCGCTTTTGGCGCCAATTGCGGGGTGCTCGATCATGGTCGCTCCAATAC
>CATPBY010000161.1 GCA_955652845.1 uncultured Terriglobales bacterium
ATTATTAGGTGATTGCTGCTACCCCACATTCAAGCGCACCAACTCGCCCGCCTATGGCAATAAAGACCGAAACGCACCCCCACCTGACGCGCGCCTTCGGTTTACTTCATGCCACGGCCCTGAACGTCTCCAATATGGTTGGGATCGGGCCTTTCATCACGATTCCACTCATGATGGCTTCCATGGGCGGCCCGCAATCCATGCTGGGCTGGGTGACGGGCGCCCTCATCGTAATTTCCGACGGTCTTATATGGAGCGAACTGGGGGCGGCGTTGCCAGGCTCCGGCGGCAGCTACCATTTTCTTCGCGAGGCGTACGGCCATCAAAGTTGGGGACGTTTGATGGCCTTTCTTTTCATCTGGCAATTCGTGTTGAGTGGGCCTTTGGAAATCGCATCCGGGATGATTGGATTCGGAAACTATTCGACATATCTTTGGCCGGGGCTGAGCGGTCGAGGGCAGCAATGCGTGGCGGTGGCCGCAGGCCTCGCTGCCTTGTTTCTCCTATGTCGACAGATGACATTCCTGCGCAAGGTTACCATCACTCTTTGGGTTGGCACGGCTCTTGCGATGGTGACCATCATCGTCACCGGTTTTTCCCACTTCAATGCGCACCGGGCGTTCGATTTTCCTCCAGGAGCAATGGCCTTTAATCGTGGCTTCGTGCTCGGCCTGGGCAGCGCGACTCTGATCGCGGTGTACAACTATCTGGGATATTACGATGTGTGCTACATCGGAGACGAAGTACGGAATCCATCCTACGTAGTGCCGCGCTCGATTCTGTATTCGCTCGCAGTCTGCTGTGTCGGATATTTCGCGCTGCATCTCGCCTTGATCGGAGTGGTGCCGTGGCGGGCAGGAATTCATTCGAACTTCATCGTTTCTGATTTCATGGAGCAGCTGTACGGCAGGGGCGCCGCAATCGCAGTAACAATTTTTGTTCTCTGGTCGGCTTTTGGTGCCGTGTTCGCGCTCCTTCTGGGTTATTCGCGAATTCCTTATGCGGCTGCCATCGACGGCTATTTCTTCCGTCCGTTTGCCCAACTGCATGCTACGAAAAACTATCCCCAAGTTTCCCTGCTGGTTCTGGGCGGTGTATCGATTGCCGCCACCTTCCTTAAGCTTGATCAGCTCGTCAGCGCCTTGATCACCACCAGAATTCTGGTGCAGTTTCTCGGACAACTATTTGCCATTCCACTCTTGCGGCGAAAGTTTCCCGGCAGCGCGCGGCCGTACAAGATGTGGTTTTATCCTGTCCCCATTGTCATTGCTTTCTTTGGATGGGCGTATGTTTTTCTGACTTCGGGCTGGCTCTACATCAAGATCGGATTGGTGACGCTACTGACCGGCGTTCTGGTTTTCTTCATCTGGGCGAAGTGGAAAGACACATGGCCGTTCAACCCAAGCCAGGAGAATTCATGATGGGACATCATTGTCGTGGTTTTAGCCTCCCCAAAGAATTGGCCGGCACAATCCGCTCGTTCGAGATCGCAGGTCTCTTGATAGCGTGCGTGCTGATCCTGGCCGAAGGCAGTTTAGGCTCTTCTGGCCAGGCTGGGACTTCTCAGGTAGCTGCTCATATCGATGGCCTCTCTGTGGTCGTGCAACCGGGCGACGGTACATATGAAATCCAAACCGGAAATGGCGGCCACAGCGTCGTTCACGCAAGAGTGGCGGCGCAGATCGATCACAAATGGGTTAAATCGACGGACTATCCGAAACATGAGATAGCTCAATCGAATTTTGAGGATGCTCTCGGACACGGCAAGACAATTAGAGTCACTTCGTCCGGACTTCCGAATTTCCCTGATCTCGCATTTACATTGCAAATCTATGATGGGAAAACTTTCGGTGTCATCGCGGCTGAAGTTCAAAATCACACCGGCAATCCCGCAACCATACAAAGTATCCGAAGCCTCGAGGCCATCGGAAACAAAATCATCGATCTCGGTGGCCGGCAGAGCGCCGAGCGAGTTCTCTCGGACAGCTTGAGTGAGGACTGGCCGCCGTTGCAGATTTACGACTTAGGAAAAGCTCCCCATGGAATGCACCGGGCCATAGGCAGCCAGCTTATCTACAACCGGGAGAGCAAGGCCAGCCTGTTCTTTGGAGCTCTTACCTCGAACCGCTTCCTCACCATCATTCATTTGCAATCTCAATCCTCCTCATCGGACGGTCCGGGCATCGCTTCATACACGGTCGATTCGACTGGAACCACTGAGATACAGGCCACCGATCCTGAGTCCGGCCTGCGAGAAGGGCCTGGGGAAAACCTGATCGAATTAAGCGTTCCACTTCCCCCGGGCGAGTCAGTCGCTTCCGAGCGCGTGATGTTTGCTGCCGGAAAAGACTATTACTCGCAACTTGATAACTATGGCGCCGTGATTCGAGAGCTGCATCACAGTCGCGTCGGCGCGGACAACATGCTCGGATGGTGGAGTTGGACGGCCTTTTACACGAAGATCAGCCAAGGCACTGCACTCACGAACGCGCAATGGCTGGCCGAGCACCTCAAGGGGCTGGGCTACGATTATTTTCATTTCGACCTGGGTTACGGATACTCTCGCGGTGAATATGCCACGCCCAATGCCTCTCAATTCCCCCGTGGCATGTTGGATCTTACTCACCGCATTTGCCGATTGGGATTGAAGGTAGGCGTTTGGACGGCTCCCTTTGAAGTGGGCGAGCGGGCCTGGATTTACGAGCATCACAAAGATTGGCTGGTGCACAACGCACATGGCGATCCGATTTCAATTGGAGATGCCGAAGAGGTGAGGGGCGAACGCCTGTTCGTCTTAGACGTTACTCATCCTGATGCTCAGGAATATCTTCGACAGATCTATCGCACGCTGGTGCGGGAGTGGGGCGTGCGCTACATTAAGCTCGACTTCATGGACAACACGGCAATCGAGGGTTATTACCATCGCCCGAACACAACGGCGCTTGAAGCGCAGCGAATCGGGCTTGAGATTATTCGCACAACAGTCGGCGAAGACGTGCTCCTCGATAAAGATGGGAGTCCGATGTTGAACCCGGTTGGCCTAGTGGATGAAGGCCGTATATCCCAGGATACAGGTCATGCGTTTCTCCGCAGCAAGGAAGCCGCACCGGGCATCGCGGCGCGTTATTACATGCATCGCAACTTTTTCATCACTGACCCGGATGCGTTCACGGTTTCCCGGCAGCTCCTTGAAGAGCGGACCATTCAAGCTCCGGTTACATTGAATGAGGCGCAGGTCTCGATCGCGCTAGCGGCGGTGTCTGGAGGAATGTTCGAAATTGGCGACGACCTCCCCACCCTCGGGAGTGATCCAGCACGCGTGGCTTTGGTCAGGAATCCTGATTTGCTTGCCATGGCAAAACTTGGGCGGGCTGCTTTGCCTCTGGATCTCCTCACATACCCAGATAAGGACGAGCAACCGAGGGTTTTTCTGCTCCGCGAAGACCAGCGTCAGTCCATGTTGGCGGTTTTTAACTGGACGGAGCAGCCGAGTTTCCGCACGTTCACTTTTTCCGATTTAAACCTGCCCGCTGGGCATTCGTACCAATTATTTGACTCGCTGGCGCA
>CATPBY010000162.1 GCA_955652845.1 uncultured Terriglobales bacterium
CTCTGAGCCAGCGCTTGCGCCGGTGGTGGCTGGACAGTTGGAGCTGGCTGCGGACCTTGAAGCGGGGCCGTCGAAGCCGGGGGTTCGGCCGCAGGGACCGCGGCAGGTGTTGCTGGCCGTGCGCGGCGTAACTCAATGGCAGTAGCCGTGCCGGTTGCGATTTCTCTCTGACTCAACGCGCTTATTTCAGGCGCGCGCACAATATGCGGAATGAGCGCAAATACAATTTCGTTCTCACGATTATCAGTTTGCGTCTGCGAGAAAAGATATTTAAGGAGCGGAATTTGCGACAGTCCCGGAATGCCGCTTAACGATCTTGTCTGCTGGTTTTCCAGCATACCGCCCAGCAGGTTTACTTCGCCTTCTTTCAGGCGGATTTCATGCTCGATCTTTCTCTGGCCAATAATGGGTTGGCTGATTCCGCCAATGTTCGACTGACCGGTCACGGAAGAAATATCCATGGTGATTTTCAGACCAATTTCCCGGTCGGCGTGCACGAATGGTGTGATGTCAATGTTCACACCCACATCGAGATATTGGAACTGGGTATTGACCAGTGGATTTATTCCAACCCCGCCGATCCCAGGCTGAAATGAGCCCGTGGCCACCGGCACACGATCTCCGATCTTCAGCGATGCTTTTTGACCATCGACGGCGCGGATTTGCGGGTTCTGGATCAGCTTGGTGCTGCTATCGGTAGCCAGCGCAGTCAGAGTGGCAGGCGTAATCGTGACTTGGAAATCGGTTGCGTTCAGATTCGCCAATGCATTCAGATTGATCGTGTTCCCGCCACTTGAGGTGGTGGGATTTGTGGTAGTGGTCCCGTTCGTTGTAGTCGTCGTCGTCGTATTGACATTCTGTTGCAGGGCCACGGTGGTGCTGGTAGGTGGATTGATACCCAATGTATGCGCCTTATCCCGGCTCACCTGCATGATCGCAATATCCACTACAACTTCCGGTTTGGACCGGTCGAGGTCGCCCACCAATTTTGTAGCCAATGCAATCTGGTCGGGTGTACCTCGAACTACCAGCGCCCCCTGGGACACAAGCGGCTGGATGCGGGAAATTTCCAGGATCTGGCGCAAGGCATTGACCACATCCTGCACTTCTGTAGGCTGGGACAGATTAGCCAGGTAGAATGTCTTGATAACGTTCTGCTCTACATCCTTGCGCTTGGCGGGATTATCCTGGGCAACAAAAATCGTATTGGGCGTCACTGGACGCCAGAATGTCTTTGATTCCAGCGCGGTGATGGCCAGCGCTTCTTCCAGGGTTACGCCGTTGAGCTCGATCTTGATGCGGCGTGAGGTGTAATCGGGATCAAACAACACATTGATCCCTGCCAGCTTTCCGATAGTCTCGTAAATGACCTTGGTGTCTTCCGTAAGCTTAAGGGTGATAGGAACATTTGAGATGGCGGCAAGCTCCACTGGGCCCTGAGCCTCAGCCAGGCGCTTCTGCATGGCTCCAGGAGCAGGCGTGGCCGCCCGTGGCCCAGGGTTCCGGGCCGCTTCGATCATTTGCTGGGTACGCCTGAGTTCCTGCTGAGCAATAAAGCTTGAAGAATCGATCTCTGTCGCCTTTTGAAATTCCGCCAGGGCTTCATCCAGTTTTCCGGCTTCACGCAGCAACTGACCACGGTGCACGTGGGAAGCCCCGGCTAAAAACCTCAAGCGCTCAAAAGCGGCGCGGTACTGCAGGTCCTTGGGCCTGAGATCATACGCCTGACGGTAAAGGTCGTAGGCCTGTTCATAATTCTGGCGCGCTTCGGCGTCTTTACCTTGGTTATACAACGACTTAGCCTTATCAGCAGCGACCGGCAGGGTTACAGCAACGACGAGCAGGAGTATCGTCGCCAGGCGAAACAAGCTTCTAATCACTGGTCCCTCGCAGGCAGTCTTTTCCCCAGGGGAAAACCCTGACCCTAGGTTGGCTCTTTCCAAACAATGGGGTAAGCTGCGCGATTATAACATTGCTCCTTGACCTGCCGAAGTTACTGCTCTGGTTGCAGTTAAACTGTTCCGTCCTGGTTCTGTCAGATCGCATTCCCGCCTGAAGTGGACAAAAGACTGTGCCTGACACCTGTGACCTGAGTGTGAGATAACTGACCTGGGATATCTCAGCATGGCGCGGCAGCCGGCTCATCCAACCAAGCCTAATCCGGAAAAGAATGCGCGCCGCGATCCGACCGCGGCGGGTCAACGTGACGCTGCTGTTAACAGGATCGCTGCACATAACTACTTCTTGCTGGAAAAATTTGAGACCGGAGTCGCATTGACGGGGACTGAGGTCAAATCTGTCCGGGGCGGGCGCGCCAACCTCAAAGATTCATACGGACTGATCAAGGACGGGGAACTGTGGCTGCTTAATTGCCACATCGGACCCTATGACCACGGCAATATCTTTAATCACGCTCCGCTGCGGACGCGTAAGCTGCTAATGCATAAAGAGGAAATCCGCAAACTGATTGGCAGGACGCAACACAAGGGTCTGACTCTGATTCCCACCCGCATGTACTTCAAGAATGGAAGGGTGAAAGTAGAATTAGCTCTCGCCAAGGGCAAGCAGCTTTGGGATAAGCGGGAAACGGAGCGACGTCGTACCGCCGATAAAGAGGCGCGAGAGGCCATTTCCCGATCACGGAAGGAACGTTAGGCGGACGATTTTACCCGTGCCGGCGGCGAAGTTCCGCGATTGCAGTTCTTATTCTGTTTCCTGTTCCATTACTACGTAGTTGCGTTTTTGCAGCCTCGCCGACGATACTGGATTGATCTCATGAAAACTATTCTTTCTCTTTCCAATCCTGCTGAAGTGGAAACCGAGTGCCTGGTCGCAGTTGTGTTGGACCGCACTGAAAAAGATGGCGTGAACAAAGACCAAGTTCAGAAAGACAAACAGCAAGTGATCATCGAAGCCGATGATTCCAGCGTCAAAGACGCAGCGGCAGATGTTATAGGTGGAGGTGAAGTTACGGGCAGGATGTTTGAGCCTACGATGTTGCATCGTCCGGCGAACCTGAAGGCCAGGCGGTTGCTCTTGCTGGGCGGCGGCAAAGCCAAGAACTTCTCGGCTTTTGAATTGCGCCGGTTGGCTGGTACCGCGACGCGCATACTTAAGGCGCGAGGATTGCGCAGCTTCGCGATGGTTGCGCCTGAAAACCGGCTTACGGCAGAGGAAGCCGTCAAGGCAATCGTCGAAGGCGCCATCGTGGGAAACTTCGACTCCAATACTTATCAAACCGATCGCAAGGACCAGAAAATAGACGCGCTCACCGTCGTCACTCGCGGGGATCAGGCCAAGCTGCAGCGAGCTATGGACGAAGCCCGCATTCTCGGGGAAGCGCAGAACTTTACCCGGGATCTGGTGAATGAACCGAGCAATCACATGACTCCGACCATTCTGGCCGAGCGCGCGCGCAAGATGGCCGCCGAGGTCGGGTTGAAATGCGAAGTTTACGGCGCGGACAAGATCAAGGAACTGAAGATGGGTGCGTTCTGGAGCGTTGCCCAGGGCTCGGATGAGCCACCCGCATTGATCGTATTGCGTTATGAGCCAGCCGGGGCTCCGGAAAAGCCGGTGCTTGGGCTGGTGGGCAAAGGCGTCACCTTTGATACCGGCGGCATTTCGATTAAGCCAGCCGACGGCATGGAGAAGATGAAATATGACATGGCGGGCGGGGCTACGATGATCGGCGCGATGCGTGCTATCGCCCTCCTGAAGCCTAAAGCGAAGATCACAGCTATCATCTGCGCCACTGAGAATATGCCCTCAGGTAAGGCGCAGAAACCCGGGGATGTGCAGATTGCGATGTCGGGAAAATCCATCGAGATCATTAATACCGACGCTGAAGGCCGGCTGCTCCTGGCGGACGGTTTGCACTATGCCCGCCAGCTCGGCTGCACCCACTTAATCGATGCTGCCACACTTACTGGAGCAGTTGTGGTCGCGCTCGGCTTCACCAACGCTGGAATCTTCGCCAATAATGATGCGATGTACGAACGGTTCAGTAAAGCGCTCTCTAAAGCGGGCGAGAAGATGTGGCGCATGCCGCTGGATGACGAATACAAGGAGCAAATCCGCTCCAACATCGCCGACATCATGAATACCGGAGGACGTTACGGGGGCGCCGTCACCGCCGCCATGTTCTTAAAAGAGTTTGCCGAGGACACCCCGTGGCTGCATCTGGATATCGCCGGAACCGCCTGGATGGAAGAACAAAAGCCCTGGATCGCGAAGGGCCCATCTGGGATCGCGGTCCGGAGCCTGGTGGAATTCGCCAGGGACTTCAGCGGCGCGTAGTGTATGTGTATCAGGCGGCCCGCGGCCTCATTTGCCCTCATCCACCTGCAGATTGTTGGTCACAGAGAATACACCGGAAACGCTCTTGGCTTGCATTTCCGCAATCTGCTTGTCCATTTGCCGGGAGACCGCGCCTGCCAGAATCACGTTGCCATTCTTCACGATGATGTGGATCGGCGGAACCGCCCGCAATTCATATTGACTGAGGACGTCATTTCCATAAATCGCGCGGAAAACCGCCCGCCTGATGCGGTCGTCATTGGGCGACAGAGGCAGCACTTCGAGCTGATTTACCACACGTTCCACGCCTTCAATGCGTTTTATCGCATTCTCTGCATCAGACTTCAAGGTCGGCCTGGAAACCTGTCCGATCAGAGTCACGGTGCCGTCCGGATCGACTTTATAAGCCAGGTTGTCAAACACTCCATAGAACGGCAGCAGCACCAGTTCGTGACGGACTTCCTTGGTAATTCGCTCAACCGCCTTATTACTCAGCGGAGCGGGGGATGTTGTGCCCGCCGCCGGTTCCTGCGCGGACGCAAGGTTCCAGACGGCCGGGGCGAGTACCAAAACCAGCGCGAGGGCGACGATTCTCATTGGTTTCTCCTCCATCTGACCGCAAGCAAATTATGCCCGAGCGGTCGCATTGTCAAATCAGTAAGGCGTACCCAATAGCATCTGCACGGCGCTACAGTGGACGTTCAATGCCGCGGCGAAAGCATAGTCAGAATCTCACGTAATCCCTGACGGATATGTTTCAAGTCGGACACAGAGCGCGCTGGAAAGGGCAGGGGTGGCTGTTTCTTGTCGCCCTTAACATCCGCTCGCAGATGCGCCCGAGCTCCCGGGATGGTAAATCCTTCTTCATACAGAAGTTGTTTGATGCGAAGAATGCTCTCCACGTCTTTGCGTCGATACATGCGTTGACCGGTGCTGCTCTTCACCGGCTTGAGTTGTGGAAATTCGGTTTCCCAGAAACGCAGCACATATGCTGGCAACCGGCATAGGCCTGCTACCTCCCCGATGCGGAAATAAAGCTTTTCCGGTATCACAACGTCGGCCGAGGTCTCAGGCTTGGCGGGGGCTCGATTGCGTGCGCTCATCAAAGCTTCCAGAACCTTCCGGACTCCCAGAACAGGTTCGCCACAGAAGATTCTACGCTCCTCCTGCGTTTCTAGCACGACTCGACCATCAGAACAAGCGGCAGCGAAGCGACCCGCAAGAAATGAAAAAGCCCCTCCGGACTGCTTCTCCGGAGAGGCCCATAAAATCTTTCTGGCCGATGCGAGGGTTCATCTCGCTGACGCTTAGTGTTTCTTTTTCTTCTTTGCCTTTTTCTTTGCGGGCATGAAGTTTCCTCCGTGAACGATTTTCCTGTGTAAAACGTCGTAACTCAGGGCCCGTAGTCGAATCCTACCCAATTTGTTGGATGGGCGCGATTCCTGATACCAGATATTGCGTAGTATTAGTTGCCTTGTCAACAAAATTCTACGGTGGAAGGTTACTTCGCGGAAACCGTGGCTCAGGGCCCGTACACTGTCATATTCATGTCACGCGACTCCATCGAATTGGAAATTTTCAAGAACATCTACCACTCCATTGCAGAAGAGATGGGAGCAGCTCTGCGCCGCACCGCGTTTTCGGCAAATATTAAAGAACGCCGCGATTACTCGTGTGCCGTCTTTGATTCCGGCGGTGAGGTCGTCGCAATGGGCGACCACATGCCCGTCCATCTGGGGTCCATGCCAATGTCGGTACGTGCCGCCATCGATCAATGTGATGAAAACGATCATTGTGATGAAGACAATGGCGGTCTCCGGCCTGGCGATGTAGTCATGCTGAACGATCCCTTCCGCGGGGGCACCCATTTGCCGGACATTACGCTTGTGGCGCCCGTTTATATAAAGAAGCAGGGCGGGTTTGGTCGCGGCCGGCGCCTGAAACCTGATTTCTACGTCGCTTCCCGTGCCCACCATGCCGATGTAGGCGGGGCTTATCCTGGCTCGATGGGTTTATGCCGCGAGATTTACCAGGAAGGAGTCCGCATTCCGCCGGTAAGAATCATGCGCGCCGGGATAATGCAACGCGACCTTCTTGCTTTGCTGCTGAACAATGTCCGCACTCCTGAGGAACGGGAAGGCGATCTGCGGGCGCAGATTGCAGCTTGCCATACCGGGGCCGAGCGGCTGCGGGAAGTTTGCCTGCGCTACGGACTCGACCGCGCAAGAAAGGCGGCCGCAGAGTTGCTGCAATATTCCGAAGAGTTGATGCGAGCATTCTTGCAGCGGGTGCCCCGAGGAATCTACCGAGGTGAAGATTTTCTGGATAATGACGGGATCAGCGACAAACCGGTGAAGATTGCAGCGGCCGTGACGTTTCATCTTCTCCGACGGCGGCCGCGCCACATCGTCACGGTGGATTTCAGCGGCAGCGATCCGCAGGTCGAGGGCAGCCTTAATGCGGTTGAGGCAATTGCGTACTCGGCTTGCTTTTACGTTTTCCGTTGTCTGATGACGGAAGATGTTCCCGCCACCGCAGGACTTATGCGTCCGATCCTCGTGATCGCGCCGGAAGGAACAGTCGTCAATGCTCGTTCGCCCGCGGCTGTGGCTGGAGGAAACGTTGAAACATCGCAACGCATTGTGGATGTGATATTGCTGGCGCTCGCACAGGCCATTCCCGGGCACATTCCTGCCGCGGCCTCGGGAACAATGAATAATCTGACCATCGGCGGAATCGATTCGCGGACCGGGAAGCCTTTCACTTACTATGAGACCATTGCAGGCGGAATGGGCGCTCGTCCGACCAAGCCGGGCATCTCCGGCGTTCACACTCATATGACGAATTCGCTGAACACACCGGCTGAAGCGCTGGAATACGCATACCCTCTCCGGGTATGGCGGTATTCATTGCGATCAGAAAGCGGCGGCGAGGGCAAGTTTCGTGGCGGAGATGGCATCGTCCGGGAGATCGAAGTGTTATCGGATGCAGAAGTCACGCTGCTGGCCGACCGGCGGGCGCAAGGTCCCTACGGGCTGAACCGCGGAAAGAATGGCGCGCCGGGAAAGGCTAAAGTCATTCGTCAAGACGGTGCGGCCGAAACCCTGCCCGGGAAGTTCAATGTGCGCTTACGCAAGGGAGAGCGGGTAAGAATTGAGAGCCCAGGCGGCGGGGGGTTCGGCGAATGATTCGGTGCTAGAATCCAAAGTTCTCATTCGCTTCCGAGGCAGTAAGGTCTATCGATGCCTGACACCATGCTGGCGGTAGTAAAGCCCGAGGCCGCACCAGGCGTCGAGGTTCGCCAGGTCAAAGTCCCCAGCTTCGGACGCAATGACGTCCTGGTGAAGATTAAGGTCGCTTCGATCTGCGGAACTGACTTGCACATCTATGAGTGGGATCGTTGGGCGCAGCACCGGATTCATCCCCCGCTGATCCCCGGGCACGAATTCTGTGGTGAGGTCGTGGCTTACGGCGACGAAGTCACCAGCGTGAAGCAAGGAGACTTCGTTTCTGCAGAAATGCACGTGGCTTGCGGCAAATGCCTTCTGTGCCGCACTGGGGAAGCCCACATTTGTCAAAACGTCAAGATTATCGGCGTTGATTCCGACGGCGCCTTCGCCGAATACGTTGTCATTCCCGAATCCAACATCTGGAAACTTGACCCCGCGATCCCGCAGGAGTACGCCTCGATTCTCGATCCGCTGGGCAATGCGGTCCATAGCGTGCTGGCGGGAGATATCGCGGCCAAGACTGTGGCGATCACTGGTTGCGGCCCCATCGGTCTGTTCTCCATTGCGGTGGCGCGGGCCGTGGGCGCGACCACAATTTTCGCCATCGAGGTCAACCAGCATCGCCGCAAACTCGCGCAGGAGATGAAAGCGGACGTCGTCCTCGATCCGTCGAAAGAGGATCCGCGAACAGCAGTGATGGAACGCACCGGCGGATTAGGCGTGGACGTAGTGCTTGAAATGGCGGGCCATCCCACCGCCATACGAACCGCTTTCGATATCGTTCGCCGTGGCGGACGCATTTCTCTCCTTGGTCTGACCTCGAAACCCATCTCGCTGAATTTTTCAGAAGACGTCATTTTCAAGGGTATTACGATCCAGGGAATCAGCGGTCGCCGTATGTACCAGACCTGGTATCAGATGACTGCGTTGCTCAAGGCGGGCAAACTCGATCTGCACCCGGTGATCACAGACCGTATCGCCATGAAAGATTTCTCCAAGGGCATGGAGCGTCTGAAGACAGGCGAGGCCAGCAAGATTCTGGTCTATCCGAACGGTACAAAGTAGCAGTTATTTCTAGTCTTCACACATCGCACCGGCGCGCAGACTTCCGGTTTTGCGTTTGCCATCGGATACAATCCAGATTTCATGTTGCGCTATTTCACCGCCGGCGAATCTCACGGAGAAGCCTTGGTGGCCTTCCTCTCTGGCCTGCCTGCCGGGCTGAGAATCGAACAAGAGTTTCTGGATCGCGAATTGTGGCGCCGCCAGCAGGGTTACGGCCGCGGCGGACGCATGAAGATCGAGCGCGACACTGCCCGCATCCTGTCGGGCGTGCGGCACGGCGCGACAATCGGCTCACCAATTTCTATCCTGCTGGAAAATAAAGATTGGAAAAACTGGCAGGAATCACTTCCAGTCGGGGCTGGCGATTCCGCCAAACACAAGCGGGTAGCTTCGCCACGTCCTGGACATGCTGATCTCGCAGGGGCGCTGAAATACAACTTTTCGGAAGCTCGCTATGTGCTCGAGCGGGCCTCGGCGCGCGAATCGGCGGCTCGCGTAGCGGTAGGAGGACTGGCAAAGTTATTTCTGCGGCAGTTGGGAATCGAGGTCTTGAGTCATGTGGTGGCGGTCGGAACTGCGGCCCTGGAGAAAGAAATGTCCTGGGAGCATATCCGCGGTATGTACGGTCGAGAGGAAGTCGTGCTTAACTGCGCGGATGCCGAAGCCGAGCAACGCATGAAAGAAGAAGTTGACAAAGTGCTCAAGACGGGCGATTCCGTTGGCGGAATCTTTGAAGTGGTGGCGCACCATGTTCCGCCCGGCCTGGGCACCTATGCTCAATGGGACGAGCGTCTCGACGCTCTGCTGGCGGGCGCCGTCATGTCTTTGCAGGCGGTCAAGGCAGTTGAGATTGGCGCCGGCGTCACCGCTGCCGCTTCCCCCGGTTCCGCGGTGCATGATGAGATAGGATACGATAAGACGGCTGGCTTCTGTGGTTTTACGCGCGGTCGAAACAACGCGGGCGGTATCGAGGGCGGGGTTTCCAATGGGCAAGACATACGCGTGCGCGGCTATTTGAAGCCAATTTCCACTCTGCGCCGGCCCCTGCAGTCGGTGGATTTTGCCAGCCGCGAACCGGTGAAGGCTGCCTACGAACGATCCGACGTTTGCGTGGTCCCGGCTGCAGGCGTGGCCGGGGAAGCCATGGTTGCATTGACCCTGGCGCGCTGCGCGCTGGACAAATTCGGGGGCGATTCCATGCTCGAGACTCTCCGCAATTTTGAAGGGTATCTTCAACAACTGAAGAACTACTGAATGATCTATCCCATCGTGAAATTTGGAAATCCGGTTCTGGAAAAACCCGCCGAACCAGTCACGGTTTTCGACCGCGAGCTAAAAAAGCTGGCCGATGACATGTTCGAATCCATGTACGCGGCGCGAGGCGTCGGTCTGGCGGCCCCACAAATTGGGATCTCCAAGCGCCTTGCCGTCATCGATGTCACCTTCAAAGAAGATCCCGCCGCGCAGGTGGTGCTGGCCAATCCGGAAATCATTCACACCGAGGGCCGAGTCAGACAGAATGAAGGCTGCCTCAGTATTCCCGAGTTTCGCGAACTGGTGACCCGCGCCCGCAAGGTAACGATCCGCGCCCAGGATCTGCATGGAAAATGGTTCGAGAAGACCGGCGAAGAGCTGCTGGCCCGCGCCTTCCTCCACGAAACCGACCATTTAAATGGCAAGCTCTACATCAGCCACATCAGCGCGTTAAAGCGCGATCTCATCAAGCGCAAGATACGCAAACTTGTGAAGGCGGGTGAGTGGTAGAGGAACCGCCTTCTTACCTCCCTCGACGGCCCGGAGCCCGGAGAGTCTTGCCTTACGGGCGCGTACTCCACGCGGGCCGCTAGCCTGCATCCACACCAGGCGTGCTAATCTTTTTATTTCTTATCACTGCACATGTCCAATATTTCCCGGGAACGTCTCAAGTTTCTGATGGAGCGTGAGAACAAGCGCTTCGTGGAAGAGCGGCCTAAATCCAAAGCACTTTTCGAACGTGCCGGTAAATCGCTTATGGGCGGCGTGCCCATGAACTGGATGATGAAGTGGGCAGGAGCCTTTCCTCCCTTCGTACGAGAGGCCCAAGGCGCGCACTTCTTCGATGTGGACGGTCACCGCTACGTCGATTTTTGCCTCGGGGATACCGGCGCCATGACTGGACACTCGCCATTCGCGACGGTAAAGGCAGTAGAGGAGCAGCTGCGCCGCGGTATCACTTTCATGCTGCCGACCGAAGATGCAGTCTGCGTAGGTGAAGAATTGCAGCATCGTTTCGGATTGCCTTACTGGCAATTCGCGCTGACTGCTACCGACGCCAATCGCTTTTCGATCCGGCTGGCACGGCAGATCACCCAGCGTCCGAAAATTCTGGTGTTCAACTGGTGTTATCACGGAACGGTGGACGAGACTTTTATTACGCTGAAAGACGGCGTCGTCGCGGCTCGGCGCGGCAATATCGGCCCGCCGGTTGACCCTGCGGTCACCACAAAAGTTGTTGAGTTCAACGATCTAAGCGCGCTTGAGCATGCCCTGGATTCCGGCGACGTAGCCTGCGTTCTCGCTGAGCCGGCTTTGACCAATGTGGGCATTGTGCATCCCTTGCCGGGTTATCACGACGCCTTGCGAGAGCTTACACGGAAGCACGGTGCTCTGCTGATTATCGATGAAACCCATACCATCTGCGCCGGACCCGGGGGCTACACCCGAGCCGAGAATCTCCAGCCAGACTTCGTCGTCTTTGGCAAGCCGATCGCGGGCGGAGTGCCAGGAGCGGCTTACGGATTCACTGCGGACGTTTCCAGGCGCATCGCCGATCGACAGAACCTCGAAGACTGCGATACGGGCGGAATCGGCGGAACTCTGGCCGGCAACGCGCTCTCGCTGGCTGCTATGCGGGCCACGCTGACCAGAGTGCTCACCAAAGATGCTTTCGACCGAATGATTCCTATGGCAGAGCGTTGGACGGCAGGAGTGGAAAAAGCTATCGCGGAATTCAGCCTCCCCTGGCACGTAACCCGGCTGGGCTGCCGCGCTGAGTACCTGTTTTCGCCCCATCACCCCAAGAACGGGACGGAGGCCCACGATGCCATGGACTTCGAACTGGAACGCTTCATGCACCTTTACGCTATGAATCGGGGGATCCTGCTGACTCCCTTCCACAATATGGCGTTGATGTCCCCACAGACCGATACCTCCGACGTTGACCAGCACACTCGCGTCTTCCGTGAGGCAGCGAAAGAACTAACGGCGTAGCCAGCTCTAGTGTGGACCTCTCGTTCGCACTCCCCCTTCTGGTATTCTGTGCTTCCCCTGATGAAGCCGACGCTCGTCACGTTATTGGCCGCGTCCCTTGCGTTACTGCCTGGCTGCGGCACTCCGGGGCCTCCCCTACCACCCTCGCTGGATCTGCCCCAGGCCGTGACCGATCTGCGCGCCTCTCGCAAAGCAGACAAGGTTTATCTGGTGTGGACCATTCCCTCCCGCACCACGGATCATGATAGGGCACGGCATCTGGGCGTCACTCACATCTGCCGCAGCCTAGCAGCAACCGTCAGCAATTGTGCAATTCCGCTGGCGGAAGTTCCCGCTCCAGTCCCGCCACCAAGATCGAATAAAAATAAGTCAGGGAAGGATTCTCAAAAGATACAGGCTGGTTATACGGATATTCTTTCGCATGACCTGGAGGAGCAAGATCCGACAGCACAGATTTCCTATGCCGTTTCGGTGTTGAACACCCGCGGTCGCACCGCGGGACTCTCTAATCAAGTTCAGGTACCGGTTGCCCCCACACTCGCGCCTCCGTCCGATTTCGCGGCTGAAGTCACAGCCCAGGGGGTGCGGATTTCGTGGTCATGTCAGGCGGCTATCGGCGCGCCGCCGTCGCTTCAATACCGAATCCGAGTGTACCGTCGCCTCGAAAGCGGTAAAGCTGACAGCAGAGTTGGCGAGACCGACGGGCAGGACTGCTCCAAAATGGAAATGTTGGATCAGACGATCGAATGGGAGAAAAACTACACTTATCGCGGGACTGTGGTCACAGTGGTTTCGTCCCCGGAAAAGCAGGCATTTGAAGTAGAGGGAGAGGATACGCCCTTGGTAAAAGTGTTCACTCGCGATATTTTCCCTCCGGCGGTTCCCTCTGGCCTGCAAGCGGTCTTTTCAGGAGTGGGCCAGGCTCCTTTCGTGGATCTTATATGGGCACCGGACAGCGACGTTGACCTCGCCGGCTATAACGTCTATCGCCGCGAAGAGGGAGGCGGGCCGACGAAGGTCAACCCGGAACTACTGAAAGCGCCAGCGTTCAGGGACACGAGCGTCGACCCCGGCAAACGATATTCTTATTCTGTCACCGCGGTCGATCTCCGCGGAAATGAAAGTGCCAGGTCGGATGAGGTCAGCGAGGCCGTGCCGTAAGACAGTATCGGCTCTCAGTTCCGAGCTCTCAGGCTGGATAGTTACCTCTGAATTCCGGCCATTGTCCGAGGTGCTATGAAATATTGCCGCTTCAAAATTGACGGTCGAGCTGAGTACGGACTGATCGAAGCCTTTGCTGGCAAAGACGAGATTACCCGCCTGCTTCTGCGGCATCCCGAGGACGAGAGTCGAGAATTTGAGGATTTACCCACTAAGCGCATGCAACGTTTGCCGCTCAATGAGGCTACGCTTCTGGCGCCAGTTCGTCCGTCGAAAATCGTTTGCGTGGGACGTAACTATCGAGAGCACGCTGCCGAACTCGGCAATGAGATCCCTGCGGAACCTTTGATTTTCTTAAAACCACCATCTTCGTTGCTTGCGACAGAGCAGCCAATTCGCCGTCCCAAAGTCTCCCAGCGAGTGGATTATGAGGGTGAGCTGGCAGTAGTCATGGGTAGGACCTGTCACCAGATCGGAGCGGGTGAAGATGTCCGGCCCTACATTCTGGGTTATACCTGCCTCAACGATGTTACGGCGCGCGATCTGCAGAAGCCGGATGGACAATGGACCAGAGCCAAGGGCTTCGATACCTTCTGTCCCGTGGGTCCCGTCGTCACCAACGAGATTGATCCGTGGGCGGGAGTCGGCGTAGAAACACGGGTCGACGGATCCATCCGTCAGCAGGGCAACACCCGGGATTTCATCTTTTCGCTTGACATCATCATCCGATACATCGCGGAAGTAATGACGCTGCTTCCCGGTGACCTGATTGCTACCGGAACGCCCCAGGGCGTGGGTCCGGTCGTCGCGGGACAGATGGTTGAGGTCAGCGTAGAAGGAATAGGGACGCTTCGAAATTCTGTGATAGACGAATGAGGTCAGCAGGTCCCTTCTTCTTGGTGGGTTCTTTACGTAATTTCAAGATAGTCCCGAAGTAACCATCGCAGCCTCTTCCCCGATTTTCCATCTGGCTTTATGCTGGATCAGGCAGCGGTCGCGAGCCGCGACTGTTTTTCCAATCTCATGCTGTCACTTAGGCTTTACGCTCTGGTTGTCGGCGGTTCCGGCTGTATGCTGGCCGCCTACTTTCTGCTGCGCCGAAAGCCTAAGAGTTCGGACAATATCGAACGGGAGCGGCGGGCGTGGCTCGACCGCGTCGGACGCATCACGGATGGCACCGTGATTGATGTGCAGGAGATGCCGGACGGCAGGCAGCGGCCGGCTACTTTCCTGATCTATCACTACGACGTTGCGGGAGTATCCTACGAAGCCTCCCAGGACGTAACTTACCTGCGCCAGTGGATCAATCTGCATTCCTGCCGCTTAGGCTTGCCCACGTCGGTTCGCTACGACCCGCAGAATCCGGGGAACTCGATTGTGCTTTCCGAGAGATGGATGGGGCTACGGCAGTAACACCGGAGATGTAAACGCGAGCATCCTCGCTCGTGTGTGTGCGGTACGCGGAAGGCACGAGCGGGGACGCTCGCCCCTCCACTAGCTTCCGGCTGAGAATCCGCCGATGTTAGCCACTGTCAGCCGCAGATATTTGTGAGGATTGACCGGCGTGTCGTTAATACGGACTTCGTAATGCAAGTGAGGACCGGTGCTGCGACCGCTGAGACCGACGAATCCAATCGTATCGCCGCGATGTACATGCTCGCCAGAGGTCACGGCGAAGTTTGCCAGGTGACCATACCTGGTGGTGATGCCGTGTCCATGGTCGAGCATTACAGCTCGTCCGTACCCGCCCATGAAGTCAGCAAATACCACGGTGCCGTCGGCGGGCGCGACAACCGGTTGTCCGTACGAGGATGAAATGTCAATGCCGCTGTGAAACGCTCCCTCACCGTTGAACGGATCGATGCGTTCACCGAACGATCCCGTGATGGCGCCTTCCACCGGCCAAAGGTTGGGAGCTGAATTGGCTCTGACCCAATCCGCTGTGGTTACGTTACGGACTAGGCCTAGCGAAATGGCTGTCATGGTAGCGCCGCTCAGCGCCGAGGTTCTAAGGGCATAAAGCTGGTCAAGAGAGGAGCTTACCTGGGCATCCTGAATGCCGGACGAAGATGCCGCTACCAGGTTGGGCTGCTGCTTCAGACCATACAGAGAAGAAACCTCACTTGCCAGAGATCCCAGTGAAGCTACCTGAATGTCCCTTTCCTTGGCTACCTGCTCCAGGCGCGTGTAGCGGTTTTTCAAGTCCTCTTTTTCGGTGCGAAGCTGGTTGTAGTTCGAAACCTTCAGCAGCATCCGCAAATAAGAGCTGGCAATCCCGGTCAGGCTTAAGAATCCGATCGTTGTCCCTACCAGAAATACATACAGGTAGTTGACTGGAATGGAAACCTTTCGCAACTGCCCGTCATCACCGGGGGCGACAAATAAAATGTAAGAGCGTTTACGCAATATTGTCCTTCCGTTAATAACCAGGATCGGATCCGGCAATTTACTGGGACCCTTCTATCCATCCTGAAGGGGGCCTAGCCCATCTCTTGGGATGAGGCTGCCGCGTCCCACCGGAACCAGAAAATCCGAAGCCCTTGTGACCGTAATCCATACCGGATACAGCACTTAAGTTCCACAAGGGTGCCTGGAATCAGCTCGGCAACGGTAACAAAGTAGGTTCCGCCCTGTCAACGACGGAAACTCGCAAGTTGGATTACCAAGGACGGGTAATGAACCAGCGTCCTGCCGGACAGGTTACCGGCCGTTACTATTAGATGGCAGAGCTGGGGCAGAGGCTTGCCGCCATTTTGGCAGAAATGCATTGTCACTTATATTGGTTTTGATTTGCCTTCCACGGAAAAAGCGCTGATTTCACGCATCCGAAGCCAGGCGGCCAGGGGAAAAAATGTCGTGGCTGGGATTGGGGACGATGCAGCCGTGCTTCGCCTCCCCCCGGGACATCAGGTGCTGGTAACGACTGACTTCACGCTGGAGGGAGTTCACTTCCGGCGGGACTGGCAGCCTGCCGAATCGGTCGGTCACCGTTGTCTCGCGCGAGGCCTGAGCGACATTGCGGCTATGGGGGGAGAACCTGTGGCGGTTTTCCTTTCTCTGGCTTTGCCCGCGAGCTTGTCGCAGACGTGGGTAGATGGATTCATGAGCGGCTTTCTGGCGCTGGCTAGAAAATCGGCCGTAGGCCTCGCGGGCGGCGATACCGCCGAATCCCCGGACGGCATTCTGGCCGACGTCGTAGTGCTTGGGTCGGTGCCAGCGGGGACAGCGACTCTGCGATCCGGAGCTCGCCCGGGAGACCGAATTTATCTAAGCGGAGAGTTGGGAGGGGCAGCGGCCGCGATTCGCGAGATGAGCGGAAAGCCACGTGGCAGGCTGAAACCTGTGGATTATTCGCGTCATTTTTTTCCGGAACCGCGCCTGGCATTAGGGCGTCTCATTCGCCAGAAAGGCTTGGCGTCTGCGATGATCGATATCAGCGACGGGCTTTCGACCGACCTGGCTCACATCTGTGAAGAAAGCGGGATGGGCGCCGAAATTCGAGCCGAAGCAATTCCGCTGGCCAGTGTAGGCAAGCCGAGGCATGAGGTTGAGCTTGAGTTGGCCTTGCACGGCGGAGAAGACTACGAATTGCTGTTCACCGCCCCGCGACAAAAACCTATTCCTCCTCGGATTGCCGGCGTGCCAATCCACTTAATTGGGCACATCACCCGCTCCCGAAAGGTATTGCTGATAAATAGAAGTGGTGCGGGTTTCGATTTGCGTCCTCAAGGGTGGGAGCACTTTCGCAAATAGCCAGCTGGATGAGGCTTGATGACTTCCGTGCAGACGTACCTTTTCTTTCTCTGTTCGTCGAATGGCAGCGGGTCTACAGTAACGATATGCCGTTCATCCGTTCCGCCGCACTTCTGCTTCTGGCGCTTTCCATCGCGGCAATCGCCTGGGCCGCACCTCAAGCCGCCGTCGACAATGATTTCATCCAAAAGCAGTTCGGATCGACTTGCACATTATTGTCCGGTCCACCCGTGCTCACGGCCGATCTGGATGGCGACGGAATCGAGGACCTGGTAGTCGCCGCCCGTTGCACCAATCCGCTAGTCGACCAGGCTGAGGATAACTTCAGGGTTGTGGATCCCTACAATTCCTTTTTCGGTTACGGCGATACTAAGATTACGACGCAGTTCGCCTCTGAGGATCCTCTGACCCGCGGGGTGGTGCTGCTGGTGATCCACGGGGCCGGATCCGAAGCC
>CATPBY010000163.1 GCA_955652845.1 uncultured Terriglobales bacterium
GCCTTGGATCAGTGGAGCGGCCCGCGCGCGAGGATGCCCATCGCGCGCAGCGCGCTTGGCGCTGGCGTCTACGGCGGGCGGATCTACGTCGCCGGCGGAGAATATCAGGATCCGCACATGATGGCGACGTTCCGAGCGGTGGAGGCTTACGATCCCGCGAGCAACACGTGGACCGAAATGCCGCCAATGCCCGTGTCGCGTCACGGTTTGGCCGTTGGAGTTATCGGCAATCGCCTGCACGTTGTGAGCGGCGATGTGCAATCGGCCGGCACCGGCGTTGAAGTCTCCACGGGAGAGCATGATGCCTTCGACTTTGCAGGGGATAAATAGTCCATCGATTCGGAGCCACCCTAATGACCAAGCCGATCGGATTGCGCGGACAGGGAATGTCGCGGCGGCAGATATTAAAAGCGGGATTGACCGTCACCGCAGTCGCTGCCGTCGGCCGCAGCGGCGATGCCCCCGCTCAGATCCAGACTTCCCGGTCCCAGGGCATTCGCGTGATCGACATTCACGCCCACTATTTTCCCCAGACTTATCTCGATCTTGTCTCCGGCGACGGCAAGCGCTTCAACGCCGAATATCATATGACCGATAAGGGTTGGTTCATCAAGACGCCGGCGGCGAGCAACGGACCCCTCTCTCCAAAATTTATCGATTTGAAAGCTCGAATCGCTGACATGGAACAACAGGGGGTTTCTGTACAAGCAATTTCCCTTACCAGCCCGATGCTTTATTGGGGGGATGAAGAACTTTCCAGCAAACTCGCGAGGGCGTGGAATGATGCGGCAACTGCCGCGCACGCGGCCAATCCTACCAAGCTTGTCGCCTTCTTGACCCTGCCGATGCTTTATCCGGATCGGGCTCTCGACGAACTCGACCGCGCCCGCAAGCTGCCGGGAATGCGCGGTGTCTATATGGGTACGAACATCGAAGGACATGACCTCGACGATCCACTATTCGAGCCGATCCTGGGGCGAATCGAAGCTTTCGATCTCCCCATTTTTTTGCATCCGGTGGAAACTATTGGCGGAGAACGGCTAAAACCTTTTTTCCTGTCGAACCTGTTGGGCAACCCTGTTGACACGGCCATTGCTGCCTGC
The DNA here is from genome assembly GCA_955652845.1 of uncultured Terriglobales bacterium. Lineage (GTDB taxonomy): Bacteria > Acidobacteriota > Terriglobia > Terriglobales > Acidobacteriaceae > JABCYV01. The sequence goes on from CATPBY010000163.1 coordinate 1,104, forward strand.
CGCTTGATCTTCGGTGGTGTACTTGACCGCCATCCCAAGCTTCAGGTGTGCCTGCCACACGCTGGTGGCGTGCTTCCTATTCTGGTTGGCCGGTTGGATCAAGGCTGGAAGACGCGCCCGGAGTTGAAGGCGCTGCCTCAGGCGCCGAGCATTTATCTGCAGCGCTTCACTTATGACACGATCACTCATTCAAAACCGGTTATGGAATTCGTAATCAAGGAGGTCGGAGCGGAACGAGTGATGATCGGCAGTGATTACTGTTTCGCGATGGGCTACGACCGGCCAGTGCAGTTTCTTGAGCAAATCGACCTGACCAGCGCACAACGACAGATGATTCTTGGGGGCAATGCGGCGCAGTTGCTGAAGCTCTAAAGTCTCAGCACCCGCTCAGCGTTCCCATGGAACACGCGCTCCATAACGTCGGTCGCGTACCCGAGTTCACCCCACTCGCGCAGTAACCGGGCATGAGGAATGCTCGGATAGTCACTGCCAAACATAATCTTGTCCTTTAGGCGTCCCCGAATATCGGCCTTCAGTTGCTGTGGGAAATATTTCGGCGCCCATCCTGAGAGCTCCCAAAATACATTGCCTTTGTGTAGAGCGACGGCGGTCATCTCGTCCACCCAAGGCCAGCCGGGATGCGCGGCGATAATCGTTAAGTTTGGAAAGTCCGCTGCAAGGTCATCAATGGCAGATGGATGAGCGTGTCGAATTCTGCTGCCCATCCCCCCGGGCATGCCGGCTCCCATGCCAGTGGTGCCGACATCAATCATCACCGGCACTCGCATTTCGTTGATCAATTCAAAGAGCGGATAGAGACGGCGGTCATTCACCGCGAAGCGCCCAATAATTGGATGAAAATGGAACCCCAACATCATAAGATCCTGGATGGCATGCTTGGCCTCTACTAGCGCTTTTTCCCCCTTCCAGGGATCGACCGCAGCCCACGCCTGAATGATTCGATCCGGATGCCGATTTCGCATCCCTGCTACGAAGTCGTTTGAGCAGGGAGGTGTTGCGATAGTGGTTTCGAGATCCAGTGCCACTAATAGAGCCTCAATCCCTCCATCAGCGAAATCTTTTATGACATCATCTTCGCTCTTCGACTTCCACGAACGATTCCAATATTTTGCCAAAGCATCCACGTAAGGCTGCTGGCAGGCAATCCATTCCTCAGTATTGGGATAACAGTGAACGTCGATGATTCTCATGCGAAAGTTATTAGCGCGGCAGTGACTTACGACCTGCTTGCCGGTGAGGCTCCGGGATTCTCTCCCACCTCAGTCTTTTTGGACATCATCTCCACCAGCTTCTTCTTTGACACTTTGCCGAAAGTTGATAATGGAAACTCGGGCAAGATCTCAAGCCGCTCAGGAAGTTTATATTTGGCGATCTCTTTACTGATTAGGAATTTCTTCAACTCATCAAAGCTCAGCTTCGTCCCATCTCGCACCAAAACGCATGCGCACATGCGCTCACCGAGAGCATGGTCGGGAACCGGAATGCAAGCCACATTCTTTACTGAGGGATGCGACAAAATCAGGTTCTCGATTTCTTCAGCGCTTATCTTTTCTCCGCCGCGGTTGATCAGGTCCTTCTTTCGACCTTCAACAATGTAGTTGCCAGACGGATGCTGCCGCATTAGGTCCCCCGATCGGTAAAAACCGTCGCGGGTGAAGACCCGGGAATTGTAATCAGGGACCCCGAAGTATCCACGTAACGTGTACGGCCCGCGGCAGCACAACTCGCCCACTTCTCCATTTAAAACCTCATTGCCATCGTCATCAAGAAGACGTACTTCATCATCCGGACAAATCGGTCGCCCCACCGTTTCCAGGCAGACATCGGGTGGATCGTCGAGGCGAACAAACATCAAGAGTCCTTCTGACATGCCAAAGTTTTCCTGGACAAAGGCATGGGGAATACGCTGCTTCACCAACAGTCGCGTCTGCGGGAGCAGGCTCTGGCCGCCACTTTGAATAATCTTTAGCGAGGCCAGGTCATAATGCGTGAGCACGTTACTGTCCAACAGACGGATCAAAAGTGAAGGAACTACCTTCAGATGAGTAACACCATGTCGTTGTATCAGTTCGCTGATGTCCTCTGGCTTGGTGCTGGGTCCGATCACCGCCTTAGCGCCATTGAATAGAAAGCCCTGAATACCGGGACAGGCGAGAGGAAGGTTGTGCGCGATGGGCAGCACAACCAGCGCCACGGAATCTTCTTTAACCGCGCACACACTGGCTGCAGTCTTGGAATTGTACGCATAGTCATTGTGGGTACGAGGAATAAGCTTTGGAATCCCCGTGGTTCCACCGGAAAGCTGGAAGACCGCCGGGTCTTCGGGATCGATGCTTACTTCGGAAAGCCGCGAAAGCGATAGCCTGGCCGGCCTCGAGATCAATTCGGTAAGAGAAGCAAATTCAGGGCGAGCAGGTCCAAGCATGATCGCGTGAGTCAACGTCGTGGTTTCGGCACGGATGCGATTGACCATCTGCGCGTAATCAAAGTCCTGATATTGGCCGGGAATCACACAGACGGTTGCACCTGACAGTTTCACAAACTGACTGATTTCCGCGTAACGCTGGCTCGGTAGAGCTGCAATCGGAATGCATCCAATTTTTTGCAGGCCGAAGTAGAGTATGACGAACTCAACTACGTTCGGCAACTGCACCACAACCCGGTCTAAGGTCTTAACCCCCAGGTCCAGGAGATTTAAGGCCAGATTGTCGGAAAGCTGATCAAGTTCACTGTAGGTAATCGCTCGATCGCCGCCGATCAGGGCGATGCGATCGGCATATCGTTTGAAAACGACCCGGAATTCATCCGCCAGCGATTTGTCCGCCCAATAGCCGCGATCGCGATATCGTTGCGCGAGCTCACGAGGAAATGGTACAACCCCTTCCAACATTCTCCTGAACCTTCCTACGTTGTGGCTGCGTAACCGCCGTCAATGATTACGACCTCGCCATTCACCATCCGATTGTTGGTTATTAAGTTCACGATCACTTCAGCGACATCCTCCGCAGTCGCAATGCGGCGCAACGGCGTATTCCTGGCGCGCCGGGTCATGAGCTGGTCATACTTGTCCTCCAGCATGCGCATCATCCAATCGCCCTCTATCCATCCCGGCGCAACCGCATTGACCCTGATTTCAGGTCCAAGATTTAGCGCCAGCAGTTTAGTCAGACTCACAACTGCTGCCTTGCTCGCGGCATATGGTAAGGGCTGTGGACCGGGACGCAAGCCCACGATGCTGGCCGTGTTCACGATGCTGCCGCCTGACTTTCTCAGAAGCGGTGCAGCCGCACGCGTGACCTGGAAGACGCCACGGACATTGACTGCAAATACTCGATCCCATTCCTCTGCAGTCAATTCCTCGAAATCTGGTGGTTTGACCGCCGTGGTGGTACCGGCATTATTCACCAGCGCATCTAGGCGGCCAAACTTCTGCTGAACTGCCGCAAGCATCCTGCGCACCGCCGAATCGTCGCTCACATCGCAAGGCAATAGAAGGGTATCAGCCCCTTTCTCCTTGGCCAGCTTCGCAGTCTCGCGTGCCGCTCCCTCACTGCGACTGTAGTTGACGATCACGTCAAAACCGGCAACTGCCAGTGCCACGGTTGTCGCGCGTCCGATGCCGGTGGCAGCCCCAGTGATCAAGGCGACGCGCTGATTCTCACTCATCTTTGTCCTCATCTTACGTGAACATGGCGCAGGATCTGGCTATCGTGCTTCGCCACGAAGTGATCAGCTCGCAACTCAAAGTCGTTCGCGGCGAAAAATTCGCATTGTCTAGATTGCCTCTAAAAAAGTGACCGGCGCTAAAAGCGCCACTGTGGGCCGGAGCGCTGGAGCGAGAACAATGAATTCAATCAAACAGAGTACACTGTGAACATGTTCAGTTATATTGTCAAGGATCAGGAACACTTGTGCGCCGACCAAACGTCATGGGAAAACGCGCGTCCGAGAGGAATAGCGAGTTGAACGCCATGACATTTGGGCGTTCGGGACCCCGGCTCCGGGAACAGAACAAACTGGAGAAGCGTCAGCGCATCAGGGCTGCTGCCCGGGAGCTGTTCTCGAAACATGGCTATGAAGTTGCTACCCTTCGCCAGATCGCCAAGCGGGCCCATGTTGGGCTGGGAACTCTTTTTAACTACGTTCAGGACAAGCGGGATCTCGTCTTTCTGATCTTCAATGAGGAACTTGCCGCCGTCACTGACGAGGCGCTTACCGCGTCGCAGCAACATGACTCCTTAATTGATCAACTTATCGATATCTACAGGCCCCATTATCACTATTTCAGCAAGGACCCTCCACTTTCCCGCATCCTTTTACAGGAGCTGACATTTTATTCAGAAGGCAAACAGGCAGCGACCTTTCATGAAATTCGTGAGCGGCTGATCTCAGGCATCGAAAGGGTCATTCGGACGGCCCAGAACGAGCAGCGTATCCATACCAAAGAAGACCCCGCTATCGTCGCCCGACATATTTTCTTTGTCTGCTCGGGTGCCATCCGCTGGTGGATTGCCCGCTTGACTCCGAGCCCGCGCGATGGATTGGCTGAGTTAAGAAGACTGCTCGAACTGGATATCAAGGGGCTTCAACCCCATCCGCCTATCCGGGTGCGCCGGCGGCCCTCGAGTGCTGCTCTGCGTTCTGACTCAGCAAGCCATGGTGATGGTAATTCCGCCCGAAAACTGCGGCCAACGGGCCTTTCTTAGCTCCATTACGCGCGAGTCGCCCCCTTCATTTACCGACGACAAGCACGACGAAGGTGTTGGGCAAAATCTGCGAGTGGGTTGCACCGTGGCCGTGTCTGGCGGTAACCAGGAGGACATTATGAGTTTTGCTGTCGAGCGTCATTGTGCGAGCGCCTGGCTGGGTCGCGACATTATCCACGACGCTAAATTTATCAGGTGAGTCTTCGTGAATCAGAGTTAATGTAGCCGATCCTCCGGCGGAGGCGAAGGCATTCCCGGTATCCGGATCGAAGAGGCTGGCATCGGTGCCTGCGCCCACGGCGGGCGTCGCAATCACTTTGCCGGTATCGGCATCCAGAATGACCATCATGAGGTTGTCGCAAACCGAAAAAAGACGACGATGCTCGCGATCAATTGCTAAACCGGATGGTCCCTCGCCCGGCGCAAGCGACCAGCGATGCAGCACCTGAAGAGTCTTTCCATCGAACTCAACAACCTGGTTCTTGTCGGTAATGTTGACAAAGATCTTGCCCTTGCCGTCGGCTACACCGAATTCTGGCTGACCATCGAGTGGGATGGCGCCGGCGAGCTTGCCGTCAATCGCATTGATGGCGGTTACATCGTTTCCCGCGCTGTTCATGATGAATACGCGCTTCGTAACCTCGTCATAGACAAAAGAGTCTGGGTCTTTGCCGGTTGCCACCGTACCGATCTTCTTCAGAGTCTTAAGGTCAACGATAGTGGAAGTGTTCGACTCGCCGTCGGAGGTAAACCCACGGCCGAGCTCGGGCGCCAGCACTATGCCATGAACATGCGACAAGCCGGTGACTTTCCCTACCACGGCACCAGCGTCGACGTCCACCACGTCGATGTGATCGTCGCGACCGATGTAGAGACGCCGCGCATCGCTGTCCATAGTGACGTAGTCCCAGCCTTCTGTCCCGCCCACGGGTATTGTCTTCAAGAGGTGATACCCGGATTGGCCAGCCGGCGCTGGCGGGCTCTGCGCAGATGCGGCCATAGCGAAAACAATCACCATTGTGAAAAGACTGGCGGCTACATTGGAAGTAGTCTTAGGATCCATCGCATGTACCCTCGCTGGCAAGAGCAGAAAAATCTGCTGAAAAGTGAACATGTACATTTCTGACGCTCACGATAAGGTGGTGCATCAGTTTATCCGGGGCGGATTGATTGTCAAGCAGAGGGAATGACCACGGCTTTGAACTCATGATGACGGCATTGCCGATGTGCAAGTGCGCAAGCAGGACTGTGATGCTTTTAGTCGAGGGAAAAGGTGCGCCGCATTTTCGCGACTGATCGCTTGCAGCTCAGCGGACGAGAGTCCGAAATGATCCAGGCCGTTGGCGGTCACTCCAGCCGGCACATAGGGGAAGTCGCTCCCAAACAATAGTTGCGATGCAGGGGCGAGATTCATCAACGCGGCCATGGAAGATGAATTGGTCGAATTGGCGACGTCGTAATAAAGCTTCTTGAGTTCGAAAGCGGCGCCCTTGGGTAGCCTCTCGGCAATCTCCTGGTGGCGCTGAATGAATGCCATGGTACGTGCGGCCAGCATCGGCATGGCGCCACCGGCATGGCAGAAGATGAAGCGACAGTCAGCAAACCGTGACAGGGTTCCGTTCACCAGCATGCTGGTGATGGCACGCGTGGTATCGAACAGGAATTCAATCGTGGACGTGGGAATGCCTGGCATGAGATGTTCACAACAGCCGGGCACAGCTGGGTGGATGAATACCACGGTTTTACGGCGGTTTAACTCCTCGAAAACCGGTGCAAATGTGGGGTCGCCGAGCCATTTATTATCATAACTGCTCACCAGAGCGATTCCGTCTGCCCTCAGTACATCGAGTGCGTACTCAGCTTCCCGGAGACTGGCCTCCTGGTCCGGCAGGGGGATCGCAGCAAAAAAACCGAAGCGACCAGGATAATCACTGACCATCTTGGCGGCGTATTCATTGCAACTGCGCGCCAGCATGAGCGCCGCTTTCGCGCCTCCGAACCACACTCCTGGTAGGCCAAGTGATGTAATCCCGGTAGCGATGCCATTTTTATTCATTTCTTCGATGGCCCTGGCGGGCGTCCAGTTCAGCAGGCGGGCGTGGTCACTGTCAGAAATAGCGAGAACCTGATCGCGGGCATGAAGCATGTACGGAGCGGGCAGTATGTGATGGTGCACATCGATTCGGGTCGCCTTGGCTGCGCTTGCCGGTGATCCGATTTGCGCGCTCAGCGGTGTCAATAGCGCGCCCAGCGCTGCCACCCCCGCCGACTTTATAAACTCACGTCGCGAAGCCTTAGGAATGCGAGTGAAATATCGGTGTGAGCCGAACCGTTCCGCTTCGCGCTGGTAATGCGGTCTCATTCAGGTATTCCCTTGAGGATGCCGGCCCATTCTGTTGCTGGTATCCGACCTCCTCATCGCGTTACGACATTGATCATGTTCGCAATATCCCCTGCGAGAAACCTGCGGATGTTTTCTTCTACTACTGGTAACGCACGATTGGCGTAACCGTCGTAGAATCCGCCAAGATGGGCGGTAACAATCACATTTTTCATTGACCACAACGGATGATCTACAGGAAGAGGTTCCTGGCTGAACACATCCAGAGCAGCACCGGCGATGCGACCCTTTTCCAGAGCTTTGACCAGGGCTTGCTCGTCAATTACTCCGCCGCGCGCAAGATTGATCAAGAAACTGGCAGGTTTCATTGCCAACAAAACTTCAGAATCCACAATGTGATGTGTCGCCGTTGAATAAGGAGTAAGCACGATCAGGTAGTCGAGTTCTCGAACGACGCTGACGAGGTCATTTCTGCCGCATACTCGATCAAAACCTGGGGCTGATCGTATGCCGGAACTAATGCCCACGACGCTCATGCCCAGGGCCCTGCACCTGGGTGCAAGCGCTTCTGCAATGTCTCCGACTCCAAGAATCCCTGCTGTTTTTCCCTCAAGGAGGGTTGCGGGCCAGCGTTCCCAAACGTGCCGATCCTGGTTTCGCACGATCCGAGGAAGATTACGGCTCAGTGCAAGCATTGCCATGATCGCCGCCTCGGACATCGCTGAACCTTGAATGCCGCGAATATTGGTAATCATGACAGTCCGCTGCAGAGACGGTAAGTCGACCAGGTTATCCACGCCAGTTCCTAATGCCTGTACCCACTTTAGATTTGTGGCCTGGCGCACTACCTCATCGGTGAGCATTGGAGCAAACGTTATCAGAATGTCCGCATCGTGGATGTAAGGAACGACCCTGCTATGGTGGTCCACCAAGTGAATAGTCAACTCCGGAAACGCCGACCGTAGACGCTCGTAATACTCCGCCCTAACTTCCGGCGGCATAGCCAGAAGTATGAGTACACTGCTATGCGGCCGATTTCCCAAGAATTTTGTACCTTCAAGCCGGACTTTATCGTTCCCCGAAGTTGTACCACTTTCTCCATGCGCCAGGCCAAAACATTGTCCTTCTTTGTGTCCTTATAAAGGTGACTTAGGATCGTTGCCAGCCTTTGGGTACGAAAAGGCTTGACATCGTTGCTTGAATCGGGTTCAACTCTTTGGCGAAATATGAACATGTTCAGGTCCCGCTCATAGTTGTTTCCGCCATTCAAGAGGGGGCAGCATGAATCTGTCAGCGAGAAGGTGGAAGGTACCGGTTTGGCTTGATCGCAGTAATACCGCTCGAGCGCTGGCTGTCGGCATCAGCCTCAGCCTGATCTCACTCCCTCTATTCGCGCAAGGCAATGCGGGTCGCATTTTGGGCGGTGTCACGGATCAAACTGGTAGCGCTGTAGTGGGCGCCTCGATCACTGTTACGGACGTCGAAAGAGGCATCTCGCGAAACTTGGCCACGGATGACGCCGGCCAGTATTTTGCTCCCAACTTGCTTCCGGGAATATACAAAGTGCGGGTAGAA
>CATPBY010000164.1 GCA_955652845.1 uncultured Terriglobales bacterium
ACGCTGGTAGGGGCTGTTCCCCTGGCAAAACTGGTCTTGTCCCCCTCCGGCACCCCTTTACTATCCCTGACACAGGAGCCCCTGATCTCTACCCACGCGGGGGTAAGCGAAAAGGAAGTGGCCGAGCTTTTCGACAAGTACAACCTGCTGACCCTCCCCGTGATCGATGACCATAAAAGGTTAACCGGGGTGGTTACTGCCGACGACGTTATCAGCCTGCTGCGAGACAAGCTCTGACCAGTTAATTGCTGGTCCGTGATTTTTCACCTATCCAGATTCAACATCGGCATTTATTCTGTTCGGTCGTTTGAGATTATGTCTGCGCACTTTGCCCATGAGATTCCTGAAGCGTTGGAAGACCCGGATCCTGCTGTTCTTCGCCGTAGTGGGGCCGGGCTTTATTACCGCGAACGTCGACAACGATGCCAACGGCATTTACACCTACTCGGCTGCCGGGGCGCAGTTCGGGCACATGCTGTTATGGACCATGATACCGGTCACCCTGGCGTTGATTGTGATTCAGGAAATTGCCGCCCGCATGGGCGCCGTGACGGGCAAGGGGCTCAGCGACCTTATTCGGGAGGAATTCGGGTTCCGTATCACCTTCTTCATGATGGTTGGAATCCTGATCATCAACTTCGGCAATGTGGTGGGTGAATTTGCCGGCATCGCCGGAAGTCTTGAACTGTTCGGTCTTCGCAAGTACTACACCGTCCCCATCTGCGCAGTCATTGTCTGGCTTATCGTGGTTAAAGGCCAGTACAAAAGCGTGGAAAAAGTCTTTCTGGCGGCGTCATTCTTTTACGTTACGTATATCTTTGCCGGCGTAATCGCAAAGCCGGCATGGATTGATGCTTTGGTGGCCACCATTAAGCCACCGCAAACTGACATGTTCAGGCATCAGGAATATCTGTACATGGTGATTGGAGTTGTGGGGACCACAATCGCTCCCTGGATGCAGTTCTACTTGCAATCATCAATTGTGGAAAAAGGAGTTACCCGGCGGCAATATAAGGCGTCCCAGATCGATGTAATCGCAGGTTGCGTCTTTACCGACGTGGTGGCCTGGTTCATTATTGTGGCTTGCGCGGCAACGCTTTACGTCCACGGCTATCACAACATCGCCGATGCGAAAGACGCAGCCCAGGCTCTGCACCCTTTGGCCGGAGATTACGCCTACATACTGTTTGCAGTTGGATTGTTCAACGCGTCGCTGTTCGCGGCATCGATTCTTCCGCTTTCGACTGCATACACGGTGTGCGAAGGCCTGGGATTTGAATCAGGGGTAGGGAAAAGATTCAGCGAAGCGCCCGTCTTCTACTGGCTTTACACCATACTGATCGTGGCCGGCGCGGGCGTCATCCTGATACCCAATCTGCCGCTGGTGAAGATTTCCATTCTGTCGCAGGTGGTCAACGGAATTGCGGTGCCTCCGGTACTGATCTTTATGTTATTGCTGGTCAACAAAAAAGAACTGATGGGCGAATACGTAAACTCGCGCTTCTATAACGTGATTGCCTGGATCACTACCGTGGTGATGACCGTGCTAAGTATTGCCTGGTTCTGGACCCTGCGGAGGGGATAATTTCATCTGCGAGATTTTTCCCTGCGCCAGATCCTGTACTAATTTCCGGTCGGCTTCCAGGAAGTCGTAGGCAGGCAACTCCGAACGCTCGACCCAGCGGATGTCTCGAAAAATCCGGTTTTCAACTTGACCCTGGTATTCACTGATGGCGAAGAACCGCAACTCGACGGTCGTGCCATTCGGATAGTCGTGATGTATTCGCATCACTTCCTCGCCGATGCCTGCGTCGATACCTAGTTCTTCTTCGAGTTCGCGGCGTAGAGCATCTCGCGGCTGCTCGCCAGCCTCAATCTTGCCTCCGGGAAACTCCCACTTCAGCGGCATAGTCTGGTGACGGGTGCGCTGGCAGATAAGGACGGTGCCGTTACGGAAGATCAGTCCTGCGACGACGTGTTTCATGGCAGAGAATGAACTCCGCCAGTTATTTTCGGGCTGGCGGGAAAAGCTTGGGCGAAAGCCTGCGCTTCCTTTATTTCGACTCTCATGCCTGGGATTTTTCCAGTTGCTTGCCCACTAGCTGGGCGCAGTATTCGACAAGTTCACGGTCTTCGGGGCCAAAGGCCGCATGAAAATGGCTGTCGATGTCCAGTTCTCCCACCACCTTGCCGTGGACGAACACAGGCACAACAATTTCAGATTTAGTTTCAGTTGAGCAGGCGAGGTAACGCTGATCTTTGCTGACGTCATCCACGATTACAGTTTTTCCCGTGGACGCAGCCGCGCCGCAAATACCCTGGTTCAACGCGATTCGAGTATGCGGGGTCATTGCGCCCTGGAACGGGCCCAGCACCAGCATGCGACTCTGTTCCGCACCCGACTTCTCAATCATATAGAAGCCAACCCAGTTGTACTTCAGCAGGCGATCGTGCAGGAGCTTGACAATTTCCCACATGAGATCCTCCACGGATCCCGATGCGCGGGCCAGTCGATCGAGGTCCTGTAGAACATTGTCAAGTTTGGCGCCTTGGGGCATAGTTGAATCCTTGTCTACTGTGATTGCCGCGCACTCACTGAATCGCGCACATCGGTTATACATCTTAGACCGGAGGTGTGTGGAAAACACTCGGGATGAATCGCCGCCGCCAATGCCTCCAACCCTCGAAGCAGTGTCGGAGCAGGAGTGTTTAGAAACTCATCGCGGATGCAGTAGACCTGGCCGTCTCGCACTGCTCGCATGCTCTCCCAGCCGCGCTCGCGTATGATTTTTTGCAATGGGACGCGATCGCCCGCGCCGCACCAGGCCGCGATAATCACGTCAGGGTCTTGACCCAGAACCGCCTGTGCCGGTACTTGCTTCCCCGGCTCCCCAAGGAACTCGCCTCCCGCTGCCTCCACCAGTTCTGCTACCCACTTCTGCGAGGCAATGAGCGGCTTCCCCCATTCTTCACAAAAGACCCGACGACGAGGCCGGGTACGAGCCTGCAGGTTTACCGAGGCAACTTCTCGCTGCATTCCCGCAATCACTTCTTGCCCGCGCTCTGCGGCACCCACGATTCCGGCTATAGTGGTGATGTCGGTGTAGATGTCGGCGAGCGTCCTGGGAGCAAGGCCGAGAAAGCGCGCGCCCGATTTCAGGATCTCGGCTACTGCCTTTTCCTGATAAGGCACCGCCGCGATCACCAGCTCAGGCTGTGCGAATATGATTTGTTCGCAGCGGGCGGTCCAGGAATCGGCAACGATCGTTCGCCCGCTGGCCGCGACCTCCGGGCAGACGTCCAGGCAATATTTTGTGCAGGCTACCACCCGGTCCAGGCCACCGACCGCATGAAGAATCGCGGTTGCGCTCGGTTGAAGAGAGACAATTCTTCGCGGAGTGTGGTCCGGAGCCATGAAGCTGATCTTACCCGAATCCCGCGATAGACTTTGTCGTACGCTAGCGCGTAAGGGGGTAGGCTAAAATTTCTGCAATGTATTCTTCCCAGACTCTCGATTACTTTGAGCATCCGCGCAATGCCGGTGAAGTGATCCACCCGGACGCATCGGTTCAGATCGAGAATCCTGCCTGTGGGGACATTCTGAAGTTAACCGCCCGAGTGGTTGATGGAGTTATCGCAGAAGTTCGCTTCCTTGCCAAGGGATGTGTCCCAGCTATGGCCTGCGGATCGCTTTTGACGGAACTTGTGCAGGGGAAAACTACACAGCAAGCCGGAAAACTTGGCAGGGAAGAGCTGGTGCAAGCGATCGGCGGGCTGCCTGAAGCCTCGTCTCACGCGGGCTACCTGGCGATAGATGCGCTGCAATCGCTCTTGAAACAAATCAAAACTTAGCCAGGACTCGCCCCAACAACTCGCTTAATAATTATGCCCGCGTCAAAGGTTCTGGATGATAGATTGGCCACTTATTCTGTTCCGCGATCTCCTGTAGCTGCGAGGTTGGATTGACCGCAAACGGATGGTCGGCAATCTTTAACATGGCAGCATCCCAAACTGAATTGCCCAACGCCACATTGGGAGCTCGGCCGATTACTTCCAAGATGGCCCGTGGTTTGCCTTCGCCGCTGGGCACGCGAATCAACTGGTTGGTGATCTTGCCCTCCATCACTCGCACCGAAGCCGCCAGTATCTTCTCTTGAGGAATTCCGAAATGTTTCATCGCTTCTCGAATGACCCACTCGTTGGTGGATGACACCGCCCAGACATCGCATCCAGTTTCTTGAAGCTTGTGCACCAATACTTGCAGTTCAGGGAAAATTTGAGAGGCCATGCGTTCATTGAAATAGTCGTGTGCTGCGCGGAGCACTTTATCTTCGGACAATCCATCATGCAGCGTCGCCATTTCTGCGCACATATCATCTTCGCTGACTTTGCCCGCCAGGTAGCTGGCATAGCGGCCCCGGGCCCAGGTGACGGTCTCGCCCGAAACCAGCCCTCGTTTCAGTTCCCAGTCGAAGAAGCCTTCCCCGGCATCGCCTCCCCAGAGCGTTCCGTCGCAGTCAAAGACGGCCAGTTCCGGCTGAAGCTGCAGAACGGAACCGATAAACTCTAACGCTTTCGTGGAGAGGCTAGAGCTTATATGCGGAACATTCATGCTCTTGACGGGCCTGGTTGGTCCAGATCAGCGGACCGTGACACCAGCGCCTGGTAATCCTCCGGTGTGTTGATGTTTACAACGGCTAGCGGATCATTCACTTGTACGTACTGGATGTGTTCCCGATTCTGGTGCTCGAGGTCGCGTGCGACTGCCGTCGCTGGCGCACGCAAGAATACCTCAATCATCTCGCGACCTACCAGGACAGGATGGCCGTGCTTCCCATCGAACTCGGGAATCACCGCCCATATTTCCGGCGAAGCATTTTCAAAGGCTTCGTGTAACTTTTCTATGGTAGCTGCGCTTACCGGAGGACGATCCACGAGCAGAGATGGCAGTCAGCGCTCTTTGTCGGCGCGAGCGACGTTGGTCGCGGTGTCGTCCCCGGCAGGTTTACGAGAGTGAAACCAGCTCATATGAGGCAGGGCGCGCTCGATATGACGCCGCTCGGCTATCAGTTCGGCAGTGATGGCGACTGCAATTTCCTCTGGCGTGACCGCTCCGATGTCGAGGCCAAC
>CATPBY010000165.1 GCA_955652845.1 uncultured Terriglobales bacterium
CAGTTACCTCTCCCAGAGCGAATTGGTGCTAACCTTCGGACTTGGCATCCAGACCAGGGTGGATTCAATCGAAGTGCAATGGCCCAGCGGGCAAGTCGACCGGCTGGCAGATATTCCGGGTAACCAGACTATTACCATGCAGGAAGGAAAAGGCGTTGTGGGCTCATGGCCATACGGAAAGCCGGCAAATGGGAAAAGCACGGCTTCAGTCCTGCAAAGAAAGCCGTCTTAAGAGAGGGGCTTTAGCCCCTGGGAGCAATGCTCTCGAGTGATGCGATATATTTCTGCCATTTTCGTTCCGGCTCTCCTGCTGGTCACGTTTGGCCTCTTCGCCGCCGCTCCTCAAAGTTCCAGCCCAGCCACGGAGGCAGCCCGCCTCAACAATCTGGGCGCCGCTTACATGAACCAGCAGCTCTTCGAAAAAGGGCTTAAGGCTTTTCAGGATGCTGCTGCGCTCGATCCCAATCTGCGGATCGCTCGTCTGAATCAGGGGATAGCCCTGTTAAACATGGCTCGCATCGAACCGGCGAAGCAGCTTCTTGAAGAAGCAGTCAAGTCGAACCCCAACAATCCGCATGCCTGGTTCAATCTTGGATTGCTCTATAAGAATTCGGACAATGCCCAAGCTGCCGTTGATGCGTTCCGTCGCGTCACTGAGATCAATCCCAATGACCCGGACACCTGGTATTTTCTCGGTGCGACCTACAGCCAGCTCAGGCAATATCCGATGGCGATCGACGCCTTCCAGCACGCCCTCAAGCTAAACCCCTTACACGCGTCGGCGGAGTTTGGAATTTCGCGCGCCTATCAACAAAGCGGAGATATCGCGCGCGCCCGGGAAAATCTACAGGTCTTCCAGCACATCACCCAGAACAAACTGGGCTCGCCCATCGGCTTGGCCTATGGCGAGCAGGGGGAATATTCACGGGTCCAGGAGTCTTCGGCCGCGCCTGAAAAGGTTCCGGCGGCAATTCCAGTGAAGTTCATCGACGTGACCGAGCCCGCAGGCCTGATTGGCAAACCCGCGGCAGCCTCAGGCTCGGACCTGGCCGCGTTTTTAGGTCCCGGAGCATGTTTTCTCGATTACGACGGCGACGGAAAAATTGACATCTTTCTGCCAGACAATGGCCCGCGCGGCGGTATGGCGCTTTATCACAACTTGGTCGGCGGCAAGTTTGAGGATGTCACGAAAAAGGCTGGCCTCGATCCCATGCTGCACGCCATTGGCTGTACAGCCGGCGATTACGACAATGATGGAGCCACGGACCTCGCCGTGAGTCTGAAACAACGCATTCTGCTCCTCCGCAACGAGAAAAATGGAACTTTCAAGGATGTGACCGAAGCGGCAGGCATTAAGAATCCCGTTGCCAATCCAAACTTTCCTGTTTTCAATGTTGGTCTCACTTTCATTGACTACGACCACGACGGAGATCTTGATCTCTACGTTACCCGCTATAGCGACGGCACCGCGTTTGATCCGCGTCATGAGGGCAGCTCTGTTGCCGGCGACGCGACTGGTTCCAACTTGATGTGGCGCAATAACGGAAACGGCAGCTTTACCGAAGTTGCACGTTCGATCAATCTTCAAGGTTTGACGCCCAGCCTGGCAGCGGTCGGCTCCGACTGGAATAACGACCGGGCGATAGATCTCGTGGTCACCGGGGCGCTTGAACCGTTGACCATCTTTGAAAATCCCCGGGAAGGAAAGTTCGCGGACCGGCAATTCGGGCGGGCGCAAACGCCCGGCCCCTTCGTCGGCGCGGCGGTGCTCGACTTCAATCACGATGGATGGATGGACCTCGCCTTTACCCACTGGGGCGCCTCAGGCCTGACCTTGTGGCGCAACGACCACGGAAAGAACTTCGAGCCGGTGAGTCTGCGTGCCGCCAACTGGGTGCGTGGCTTCGGTGTGGCCGCTTTTGATTACGATAACGACGGGTGGATCGATTTGGTCGCGGTCGGAGAAAACACTGAGGGTCACGGCGAGGTCAAGCTGTTCCGCAATCTCGGTCCTGACGGATTCAAGGACGTAACCGCGGATGTGGGCCTCGACCAGATCCGTTTAAAAGATCCCCGCGCCATTATTACCGGCGACTTCGACGGCGACGGCGCGACTGATTTGCTCATTACCCAGAATTATGGTCCCGCGGTGTTGTTGCGCAACGAAGGCGGAAACCGGAACAACTGGCTGCGTCTCGCACTTAAGGGACTGAACGACAACAAGAGCGCCATCGGCGCCAAAGTCGAAGTCTTCTCCGGAGGAAACCGCCAAAAATTTGAAATCGCCGGATCGTCAGGTTATTTAGGACAAAATTCGCCTTATCTGACTGTAGGCCTCGGGCAGGCGAAAGAAGCCGATATTGTGCGCATGCTGTGGCCTACGGGAGTTTTGCAGGACGAAATTCAAGTGGCCGGCAACCGCGAGCAGGCGTACACCGAACTTGACCGGCGCGGCAGTTCGTGTCCAACGCTGTTCGTCTGGAATGGGAGGCGCTATCAGTTGGTTGGCGACATGTTGGGAGCGGGCGTCGTCGGCCACTGGATTGCGCCTGGCGAGCGCAATCTTCCGCGCCCCATCGAATATATAAAGATCGACCGCAGCTCGATTCGTGAGAACCACGGTAAGCTCAGTTTCCGTTTTATGGAACCGCTTGAGGAGGTCGTGTACCTCGATCAAGTACGGCTGTTCGCGGTCGATCATCCCGCCGCATTCGATGTCTATCCCAATGAATACTTCGCATCGAGCCCGCCATACCCGTCATTCAAAGTCGTCGACAGTCATAGTCCGCGTCCGCCCGTCGCCGCGCGGGATGACCGCGGGCATGACGTTCTTCCGGATCTCATTGCCCACCGCTATTTCGGGGATTTCGAATTGCTCCCGTACCGCGGATTCACCAAGCTGCATAACCTCGAACTCGATCTCGGCGAGCCTTATCGCGGCGGCCCGCTCTGGCTGCTGTTCCATGGTGAGGTGGAGTACTTCACTGCCACCAGCATGTTCGCCGCCTATCAGGCCGGGATAGAAGCGGTAACACCGTACGTAGAAGCTCAGGATGCGGATGGCAAGTGGACACGAGTAATTGACGATTTGGGATTCCCTGCCGGCGGGCCGCGCACCATGACCGCAGATCTGACGGACAAACTGCCGCTGGGCACGCAGCGCATCCGCATCTCGACCAATCTGCAAATCTATTGGGACAACATCTTGATTGACCGCACAGAGCAGGACCAGAGCGTTCGGGTCACACCAGTCGTTCTTTCCCGCGCCGATCTCGCTTTCCACGGATTTCCGTTGAAGATTGAAAACCGGCCGCCGGGAAATGTTCAGTATGTATACGAAAAGGCCAGCCCTACGGGCCCTTACACGCGTCCAGCCGGCACTTACACTCGCTACGGCGACGTTAAACCGCTGCTTACGGCTTCCGATGATCGTTTTGTAGTATTCGGATCAGGCGACGAAGTTGCGCTTGATTTTGATCCTTCAAGGCTTCCCCCGTTGCCGCAGGGATGGGTGCGCGACTATTTCTTCCAGGCCAGCGGGTACGAAAAAGATATGGATTTCTACGCCGTCCAGGGCAGCACCGTCGACCCGCTGCCGTTTCGCGCCATGGGCACTTATCCTTATCCGGAGGCCAAAACCTTTCCGCTGGACGATGCACATCTGAATTACCTGCTGAATTACAACACGCGTCATATGTCGGGGAACGAACAGCGCGGGTACCGGTTCGATTACGGGTCGCCAAAATAATTCCGCGAAGATCGCTAACGAAATCGTTTTAATGTTGACAGTCCCGGCTGCCCCATAATCCAATACGCGACAATGGAAATCACTGCTCCGGGGACCTCCAATCCCGCTCCGCGCCTGCGCCGATCGCTCACCCTTTGGGATTTGATCTTCTACGGCATAATCGTCATTCAGCCGGTTGCGCCCCTGTCCGTATTCGGCGTGCTTAGCGATCGCGGTCGGGGACACGTCGTCACTACCGTCCTGATTGCCATGGTGGCGATGCTGTTTACCGCCATCAGCTACGGCCGTATGGCCCGCGCCTATCCCAGCGCCGGCTCTGCCTTCACCTATGTGGGCCAGGAGATCAATCCAGCTCTCGGTTTCGTGACCGGATGGAGCATGGTGATGGATTACATGCTCAATCCGATGATCTGCACCGTCTGGTGCAGCCAGCAGGCACATGTTTTTGCTCCCGGCGTTCCGTACAGTGTCTGGGCCATCTTCTTTGCGGTCGTATTCACACTCCTTAATATCCAGGGAGTGAAAACTTCAGCTCGCGTCAACACCGGGCTGGCGGCTGCGATGGGCGTGGTGATTGCGATTTTCTTCGTTGCGGCGGCGCGATACGTTTTTGGGCATCCTCACAGCGACGCTGGATTTTTCACCCGGCCTTTTTACGATCCCCAGATGTGGAATACGAAAGCTGTGCTGGGCGGCACTTCGATTGCCGTGCTCACCTATATTGGCTTCGATGGCATCTCCACTCTTTCGGAGGAGGCCGAGAACCCGCGACGCAACATTCTGCTGGCCACCGTACTTACTTGCCTGGTGATCGGTATTCTATCGGCGATCGAAGTGTATGCCGGGCAATTGATATGGCCAGCCTCGGAGCCATTCCCCAACGTCGACGCAGCTTTTACTTTCGTTGCCGCGCGCGCCTGGCAACCGCTGCTTGCCATTGTCGGATTCACGCTGCTGGTGGCGAATTTCGGATCGGGAATGGGATCGCAGTTGGGCGCAGCCCGCTTGTTGTATGGGATGGGCCGCAGCAATGCGTTGCCTAAATCATTCTTTGGCGCGGTCGATCCTAAACGGCACGTGCCGCGCAATAACGTGCTGTTCGTGGGAGTGATGGCGCTGGGGGCTGCTCTGCTGGTGAATTTTGGGATGTTCAGTTACGGCTTGGGCGCGGAAATGCTGAATTTTGGCGCTCTTATCGCGTTCATGGGAGTTAATGCCGCCGCGTTTGTCCGCTACTATCTCCATAATGAAGAAAAGAAGCTGACATATCTGGTTCCGCCAGTTTTAGGATTCCTGATCTGTTTGCTGCTCTGGTTGAGTCTAAGCCGCCCCGCTAAAATCGCCGGCGCGATCTGGATGGGGGTTGGTATCGCCTTCGGGGCCTGGAAGACACGCGGATTCCGCGGCAATCTGGTGGATTTTGAACTTCCCCCGGAAGAAAGCTGACAGGCCGCTGTACTCCAGAAGATGCCTTCGCCCCTGGCCTTCGCGTGACCGCCCTCGTTTCTAGTTTATAATCGAAATTCCGCCGCATATTCTGGAGTGACAAGAAGATGATCCGATTTCTGCAAACCCCTGGCCCAACCAAAAAGATTGTCCTCGGCGGCCTGTTATTGATTATCTGTGCTGCCATGGTCATCACCCTCGTCCCCGGCGGCGTGGGTTCGAGCTTCGGACTTGGGGCTCCTGGCCAAGGGGTAGTCGCAAAAGTAGGGGGCGCAGATGTTACCACGGTAGAAGTAGAACGCGAAGCCAGACAGATGCTGCAGCAGCAATTCCCTCGAGGCGGCGCGCAGACCGCGATGTTGCTTCCTTTCTTTTCCCAGCGTGCCGCAGACACGCTGATCAACCGGCAAATTATTCTCGGGGGAGCCGAGCGCCTTGGCTTACACGCTTCCGACGAGGAAATACGCGATAGATTGCAGAACGAACCCCAGTACGCAGCGGTATTTTTTCCGGGGGGGAAATTTATCGGTGAACCCGCCTACGTGGACCTATTGCAGCAGCATCAACTGACGGTTCCCCAGTTTGAGGAAGGAGTCAAGCACGAGATCATGTTTGATAAGCTCCGCAACCTGATTACTGGCGGAGCCGCGGTAACAGACGACGAAGTTCACCAGGAATTCGTAAAGCGCAATACCAAAGTCAAGTTCGATTACGCTGTTTTGCGCAAAGAAGACATTCTCAAGGAAATTCATCCCAGTGATGCCGAACTGAAGGCTTTCTACGAGCGTAATAAGACGACCTATAACAACTCCATCCCGGAGAAGCGCAAAATCCGGTATGTCCTGCTGGACACGTCGAAGATTGAAGCTCAAACCTCCGTGAGTCGTGCCGATCTGCAGGCGTACTACGATCAACATCGCGACGAGTATCGAGTGCCAGCGCAGATAAATGTCCGCCAGATTCTTATTAAAATCCCTTCGTCCAGCCCCGGCGGTAAGGCGGATCCGAATGGCGCGGAGGAAGCACGCAAGAAAGCGGATGACGTTGTGAAGCAGTTGAAGGCGGGCGCGAAGTTCGAAGATCTGGCCAGGAAATACTCCGAGGATACAAGCAGCGCAAAGAACGGCGGTTCTTTGGGCTGGATGCAGCCCGACCGTTTTCCGGCGCCCGATGTGAATAAGGCCGCACTTTCCCTGGCGAAGGGTGCCACCAGTGATGTCATCAATGCGGGATATGCTTTCGTCATCATCCACCTCGATGACAAGCAGGACGCCCACCTGAAGACCCTGGATGAGGTAAAAGACCAGATCGAACCGCTCATCAAGCAGCAAAAATCCGCAAATGCAGCTGAGACTCAGGCCAATGCACTGCTTACGGACGCTCGCGCTACTGGTCTCGAGAAGGCGGCTGCAGACAGAGGGCTCACTCCCGTCACCACTGACTTCGTCAGCCGAACTGATATTCTCCCCGGCGTTGGGCCAGCCCCTCAATTCATGGAGGCGTTGTTCAGCGAAAAAGAAAATGCGCCGCCGGACCAGGTACAATTGCCAAGAGGATTCGCCATATTTGAGGTGCTGGCAGTCAAACCCTCCGCCACACCCACTTTCGAAGAGATCCGTAGCCGCGTTGAAACGGAGTTCAAGAACGAACGCTCGACAACTCTGCTCTCCCAGAAAACCCAGGAGCTTTCCGATCGCGCCAAGGCGCAGCACGATTTGAAGAAAGCCGCCAAAGAACTGGGAGCGACCGTGAAGACGAGTGATTTTGTGCTCCCTGACGGCCAGGTACCGGATCTGGGCTCCATGGCAGGCCCCGCCTCGGTGGCCTTCACCTTGAAGCAAGGAGATATCAGTAGTCCGATCAGCAACGGCAACACTGGCGCCGTCCTGGCAGTCCTCGAAAAACAAGACGCTCCCGCCGGCGACTTTGCCGCCAAGCGCGACGAGATTCGGGATTCACTGGTGCAGAACAAGCAGCAGGAGATTTTTGGATTGTTTGTTACGAATTTGCATGATCAGATGCAGAAGTCTGGAAAGATCAAAATCAACCAGGAAGAGATGAAAAAGCTGAGTCGCACCCAAGGCGGGGAAGAGGGCGAGTAGCGCTTGATGGTTTGATCCGCAAGTTCGTTCCTGAGCAGACTGATTTTCTGACCGATACCCATAGATAAAGTAAAATGCCATTTCCCCGCTTGACCGGAATCCTGCTCCACCCAACGTCGCTGCCGTCGCGGGGAGGGATCGGCGATTTTGGCCCGGTCGCCCGCGAATTTCTCGATTTTCTTGCTTCCGCTCGCCAGGGCGTCTGGCAGGTATTGCCTCTCAATCCGCCGGCCAATGGAAATTCTCCGTACTCATCCACCTCTGCCTTCGCAGGAAATCCGCTGCTGATCAGTCTGGAGCGTTTAGCCGAGCGGGGCTGGATTGAGCGTTCCTGTCTTGCTGGATTAAGTTCGACGGTCGGCGCAATTGATTACGACGAAGTCCGGGCTCAGAAGTTGCCACTACTCAATCAGGCTGCCAGCAACTTTCTAAAAAGCACGAAGCCCGTCATACGTTCCACCTTTGAGCGCTTCTGCAGCCGGAATTCCTGGTGGCTGGAAGATTTCGTGCTTTTTGACGCCCTCCGGGATCGCTATGGGCGTCAGGCGTGGAACCACTGGTCTGGTGAACTGGGTCGCCGCGAACCGGCGGCTCTGGAGATTGCCGGTAAAGAGCTCGCCTCAGAGATGTCAGTTCGGCGAGTCATCCAGTTTTTCTTCTGGGAACAGTGGCGCGCCCTGCGA
>CATPBY010000166.1 GCA_955652845.1 uncultured Terriglobales bacterium
AAGAGATCATCAGCAAGGCGCTGGAGAAGGACCGGAAGTTGCGGTACCAGAGCGCCGCCGACATTCACACGGATTTGCGGCGGCTGAAGCGGGACGCAGACTCGGGAAATTCGTCCGGTAAAGCGCAGGCACCGGGGGTACAAGCGCTCACGGATATACCTGCTGGCGCTAAGCGTCAGTCGATTGTCGTCCTCCCATTCACCAACATGAGCTCCGATCCGGAAAATGAGTTCTTCGCAGATGGCATTACCGAAGAGATCATCAATGCCCTTGCCCAGATCAAGGATCTTCGTGTCGCGGCGCGGACTTCCGCATTCTCTTTCAAAGGGAAGCATGTCGATCTGCGAACCGTTGGGGAATGCTTGAAAGTGACAACCGTTCTTGAGGGCAGCGTCCGCAAATCGGGCAATCGTCTCCGGATCATGGCTCAGCTTATTAACGTTGCCGATGGCTACCACCTGTGGTCTGAGCGCTACGATCGCGAATTGCAGGATATCTTTGAGGTGCAGGACGAAATTGCGAAAACCATCGCGACCCGTTTGCGGATCACCATCGGAGCCGACGGACAAAAGCCATTGGTGCGGGCAGGCACGAAGAATCTGGACGCCTACCAGCTCGCCCTCAAGGGCCGATTCCACTGGAACAAACGATCCGCGGACGGATTGCGGAAAGCTATTGAATGCTTCCAGGCGGCCATTGAAAAAGACCGCGCTTACGCTCTCGCCTACGCGGGGCTGGCCGACACTTACAACCTCGCCTCGTTTTTAAGTGTGTTTCCGCCGGCAGAGGTGATGCCGAAAGCGAAGGAGGCAGCCGCCAAAGCACTGGAAATCGACGACGGCTTAGCGGAGGCTCATGTTTCACTCGCGTATGCCAGCTTTACCTACGACTTAGATTGGACCGCTGCCGGAAGACATTTTGGGCAAGCCCTTGCGGTGAACCCCGCATATGTCATGAGCCACGGGTTTTATCCTCTCTATCTCAGTGCTCTCGGACGGTTTGAGGAAGCCGTGGCAGTGGCGAAACGCGCTCTAGATCTCGATCCTGCTTCCCCCTCTGTCAGCCATGTCCTGGCGGTACAGCTTTACCTGGCAAGGCAATTCGATCAGGCTATTCAACAGTGCCATAGGACGCTGGAGATGGATCCGAACTATGCCGTTTCTTACGGGATGCTGGGACAGGCATATGCATCAAAAGAGTTGTACCGAGAAGCCTTGCCCGATCTGGACAAGTTTTCGGCGCTGACCCGAGGCGGCGCCGCGTCCCTCGCCCTTCTTGGGTACGCGCATGCTCGACTGGGCGAACGAAACGAGGCGCTACGGATGCTCGAGGAACTCAGCGCGGTTTCAAAGCGGAGCTTTGTAACTGCCTTTTTCTTCGCCCTCGTTTATGCGGGGCTGGAAGACAAGGATCAGGCCTTCACATGGCTCGAAAAAGCTTGCGAGGAGCGGTTCAATCGTCTCGCCTACGTTAACGTTGAGGCACTCTGGGACCCGTTGCGCTCCGACCCCCGGTTCGCCGAACTGCTTCGACGCCTTAGCATCCCACCATAAGCTCGGTTGACGCGAAATTCTTTCGGGCCGATCTGGCTTTTTCCATTCCGGTCGTTCCCCGTGGTCTCTGCAAGGCCGGAATTACCCTCACCCCCAAGCCTCAACCCCGGAATTGCCTTTGCTCGAAGCGATTTCTTCGACATCGCTCCCTCGTTTACCAAAGTGGGGGAAGAAGCTATGGTCGCGGACAGCCGCGGGGAAAGGTGATTCTCCAGCGAAAGTAGCGAGAAAAACAAAGAAGGCTCAATTCAATCGTCGAAGAAGTCGAACCCGGCACCATCGCGCCGGGGTGCCACTGACGAGGCGCCGTGAAAACGAAGAGGCCGGATCTCTTCGGCCCTCGCCCGTAATTGTCGCCTGACACGCTACTTCTGACAGGAGTCGCTCACCATCTTTACGTCCGTAATCTTCATGTGACCATGCTCAGCATCGCTCTTCTTCATGCCGCTGTCTTTCGCAGCATCTTTCGCATCTTCCTTCATGTTGTGCATCCTTGCATTCGATACCACTCCAGTCGCCGTTACCGTATGACCCACGTGCTCAGCGAGGGCCACTCGGCTACTTCGCACTTCCCAAGTACTCCCATCGTTTCCCGAGAGCAGGAACTCATGTGCGCTGTCGCCTTTTGACAGGCAGCCCGTCACATCTCTCACGTCGCCCTTCGATTTTGCTGGTGCTGAAATACTGAAAGTAGCAAGAATCAGACACAACAGGATACTGTTCATTTTTGTTCTCATATCTCCTCCTTCGGAGCGTCAACTTTAACAGATAAGCTGCCAGTGGTCAGATTGTTTTTGCTGGAAACGCGAATCCGCCCGGCCATCGGATGTGCACAAAGGTCTGAAGCTAGGCAAGTGAATTATGTCAGCATCGGCTGGTGGAAGCGTTGGGCTGAACGCAAGACAAAAAGAGAAATACTGGGAATGATGGCGCCCCCAAATTGTGAGCATCAAGTTGGGAGTGCTCAGCGGCAGACCAATGCCGGCCGCAGCGGAAACGAAAGCGCCCCAGACTCGGTTGAGTTCGGGGCGCTTATCGCACAGCCTCTCCCCCCGAGAAGCTGCATAGTCAATTACATTACATTGCGCGATCTATCGACCACTATGAAGCGGGCTGAATATCGGTGACGCGAATTACACTGATTGATTTGTCCACGGTTCCGCTCACATTCACCTGTTTGCCCTCGAACTGCTTTGCCTTCGCCTCATCATCAAGTTGATAAGTCATTCTGTCGGTCTTAAGGACACAGTGATTCTTTGCCTTGACGATCGTGCCTGAAAAGTTCTGGGTTTGGGTATCTGCAGACGCATCTGGGGCGGGCGTGTTTTGCGTTTGCGGATCGTTCGAACCGGGCTGAGCGGATTGACGT
>CATPBY010000167.1 GCA_955652845.1 uncultured Terriglobales bacterium
CTGTGAGATCAAGGGAATCGATCGCTTTAATCGTGACGGGCATCTCCGCATCGGAGTTGCGGACGAGTTTCTGGCCAAGAAGATTGATGTAGTTATTAAGATCCGGATCGGCCACAAATTTCGTGTGCCGATCAATGTTCGCGGCCATTGCCTCCCCGAGAGCGCGCTCCTTTTGCAGCGAGTAGAGATTGACTCCGTTACCGATGCCGCGCTGTCCGATGCGATCAACATCGTACTTGCCAGATTTCTTTGTGCGCTCCGCATCGCTCGGAGTGGACTGAGATGCTGATGCGGCAGAATCAGTCGTCTTTTCCACGACAGGAGGGTCGGAAGGATGCTGAATATCGGAAGCATCTATCGGCATCACCAACACCAGAGAGGCGGTGGTACAGATTGCGAAACGCGAGCACCAGCGAATGAAAGGAGCCTCTTCTATGAAAATCTTTTCACATACAGACCAAATTTTTGACCTGAAGGGCGCCCTGCGCGCGATCAAGTAACAGTTACGGGGACTGTTGCAAGAAGCTACCAGCTTTTGGGCCTGAAGAAACAACGCATGACTGGGCGCGGCAGGAGCCACTTAATCACCTCAACACAGGGCGCCAATTTTGGCGGCAGCCGATGTGTTGCGTTCTGCTCCTTTGTATGGAGCAAGAATGAGACCAAAGGGAGGACCGGGAATCCCGCTGTATGTGAATCATCATCCCCTGGCTGTCCGACGGTATAATCGGCCTGCCTATGGCGCTGACTCCCGGCACTAAACTCGGGCCATACGAAATCCAGTCGCTGCTGGGCGCGGGTGGTATGGGCGAGGTTTATCGCGCGCGCGACGCAAGGCTGCAGCGCACTGTGGCCATTAAGATCCTGCCCGCCCATCTGTCTGCGGATCCAGAACTGCATGCCCGCTTCCAACAGGAAGCGAAGTCTATCTCGGGTCTGCAGCACCCTAACATCTGCGTGGTTTATGACATCGGTTCACAGGATGGCGTCGACTTTATGGTCATGGAGTACGTCGCCGGGAAGACCCTTGACAAACTGGTTCCCGAAGGCGGGCTGGCAACGGATACAGCCATTAAGTATGCGGTGCAGATTGCCGAGGCCCTGGCGCGCGCGCACGCGACCGGCATCGTCCACCGCGATCTCAAGCCCACGAACATCATGGTGGATGAGAGCGGCCTGGTGAAGGTGCTGGACTTTGGGCTGGCCAAATTGGCTGAACCTCCGTCCGCCCTGAATGAGGCGGCGACCCTGGCAACCACGCCAGGAATGATTGTGGGGACCATGGCCTATATGTCTCCGGAGCAGGCGGAGGGAAAGTCCAT
Organism: uncultured Terriglobales bacterium; assembly: GCA_955652845.1. GTDB lineage: Bacteria > Acidobacteriota > Terriglobia > Terriglobales > Acidobacteriaceae > JABCYV01. Next base: position 1,323 of record CATPBY010000167.1, read on the forward strand.
TGAGGCCCGCAGCGACGTGTTTTCTTTTGGTGCGGTGCTCTACGAGATGCTGACCGGCCGGCGGGCCTTCGAGGGGCAATCCAGCGCGGCGCTGCTTTCAGCAGTCATGCGGGACGACCCAAAACCCTTAAGCGAACTCAAGCGAAATATCCCGCTGGAGGTGCGCCGCATTGTGACGCGCTGCCTGCAGAAAGATCCTGCTGCGCGGTACGCTTCCGCAGCTGAACTTGCGCGCGAACTCAAGACCTGTCGCGAGCTGCTATTTCCTGAGTCAGGCGCAATGCTGAGACCGGCCCGGATTGTCCGGGAGGCGCAGCGGCCCCGCGTGCTGGTTCCATTGGTGCTGACCCTCGTTATTCTGGGCGCGGCTACCGCGTGGATGGTGAAGCGCTACCGCGACGCACGCTGGGCGCGCGAAGTGGCGGTACCGCAGATCGTCCAACTGTCCGATCAGGGAAAATTTGCCGCAGCTTACGCCCTGGCGCTCAAGGCCGAGAAATCCATCTCGGGCGATGCCGCACTGACGAAGCTGTGGCCGGTTATTTCCTACCAGATTTCACTGGAGACAACACCGCCCGGCGCCAACGTCTATCGCAGAGACTATGTCGACGCGAGCGCGCCCTGGGAGTTGGTGGGGACGACTCCGCTGAAGAGTGTCCGCCAGCCCCGTGGAATGTACATCTGGAAATTCCAGAAACAGGGTTTCGGCACTGTTCTGCGGACGACACTTTCCCTGATTCCGCGGCTCTCTTTGCCTCCGGGTGAGGCAGCCCAAGCAAGTGTCACACTGGACGAGGTAGACAAGATTCCTCCCGGCATGGTGAGAGTCTCTCCAGCGAAATACTTTAAGACGCTGTTTGTCCCGGGTTATGAAGCGACGCCGGAGCTGGAACTGAAAGATTATTGGATCGATCAGTACGAGGTCACTAACCGCCAGTACAAGGTATTCGTCGACCGGGGTGGATATCAGAAACGAGAGTATTGGAAAGTGGATTTTCAGCGAGACGGAAAGCGCCTGTCGTGGGACGAGGCGATGCGGTTATTCCGCGATTCGGCGGGACGGCCGGGGCCGAAAGACTGGATTCAGGGCGAGTATCCAAAAGGACAGGATGATTTTCCAGTTACAGGTATCAGCTGGTATGAAGCCGCGGCATACGCGGAGTTTGCCGGCAAGAGCCTGCCCACGATCTATCACTGGAACCGGGCAGCGGGACCGTTTTCCGCAGCGTATATCGTCCCGGCAAGCAATTTTGGCGGTTCTGGGGTCCTGCCCGTCGGAAGCAAGCAGGATATGAGCCCATGGGGCAATTACGACATGGCTGGCAACGTGAAAGAGTGGATTTGGACAGAAGCGGAGCCCAGCAAGCGTTACGTTCTCGGTGGAGCCTGGGACGAACCGAACTACATGTTCATTGATCCGGATGCGCAGTCACCCTTCCTTCGCGCTTCGAATATCGGTTTCCGGTGTGTGAAGTACATCGAGCCGGAATCAGTCCCGACGGTTGCCACCGCGCCAATGCCTTCCCCCCGCCGCGATATAAGCAAGGTCAAGCCCGTCTCTGACGAATTATTTCGGGCATACCGCAGCCTGTATTCCTATGACAAGACGCCTCTGAATGCGTCGGTAGAGTTTGTCAGCAACGATGAAGAGGATTGGAAAGTGGAAAAGATCACCTACTCGGCAGCTTACGGGGACGAACGAGCCATTACTTATCTGTTCCTTCCCAAGAAAGCCAAGCCGCCATTTCAGACAGTCATCTTTTTTCCAGGATCGAATGCACTCCTGCTGCGGACATTCTCGCTTTACACGACGGCAGCCCTGGACGCCATTCTGAGGAGCGGCCGCGCCGTTCTGTACCCTGTGTACAAGAGTACTTACGAAAGGGGCGATGGGATGGAATCGGATAATGCGAACACCAGCAGCGCCTGGCGGGATCACGTCATCATGTGGGTCAAGGATGTCTCGCGCGCAATCGACTACGGTGAGACGCGACCTGAGCTGGACCACAACAAGCTTGCATACTACGGCTATAGCTGGGGGGCGGTCATGGGCGCTGTTGCGCCTGCCGTGGAACCACGAATCAAGATTTGTGTTCTGGCCCTGGGGGGACTCGACTTCAGTCGATCGCTTCCTGAGGTCGACCCCATCAACTTCGTATCGCGCGTGAAACAGCC
>CATPBY010000168.1 GCA_955652845.1 uncultured Terriglobales bacterium
CATCATCCCCGGCGCGCCTCACGAGGTTTTGCTGGTCATGGACGCGACGACGGGGCAGAATGGGTTGCAACAGGCGCGTCTGTTCACGGAAGCGGCGGGGGTCACTGGCATCGTGCTTACCAAACTGGATGGTACGGCGAAGGGCGGTGTGGTGGTGGCAATCTCGCGCGAACTGGGCGTGCCCGTACGTTACGTGGGCGTGGGCGAGCAGGCCGGAGATCTGTTGCCCTTCAATCCCAAAGATTTTGTGAATTCGCTGTTCGCGTAGCCGGGTTCCACCTCAGTATAAAAAGACCACAGGCAAGAAGCTTTGCCCCGTCTCGCTTTCCCGTTTCGTATGTCTTGCAGATTAATCATGGGCGAGGCTCTTACACCACGCGAAACCTACGAAGGCATGTTGTGCCATGCACTTGCCTTGGCAGGTGAAGGTATCGGTTTAACTTCGCCTAACCCCTGCGTAGGCGCGGTTTTGGTAGACCCTCATAGCAACGTCGTCGGAACCGGTTTCTATACATACAACGGCGTCAAACACGCAGAAGTCGTTGCTCTCGAACAGGCAGGTGCCAAGTCTCGCGGTGCCACCCTTTACATCAATCTGGAACCGTGCGCTCACTACGGACGAACCGGGCCTTGCGCTGATGCTCTGATTGCCGCCGGAGTACGTCGCGTTGTGGCCTCTATGACTGATCCCAACCCGCTGGTCAGGGGCAAGGGATTTGCGAAGCTCCGCGAGGCTGGAATCGAGATCGTGTCTGGGCTTCTTGAAGAAGAAGCCCGCAGGTTGAACGAATCGTTCGCCAAATACATCCGCCTTAAGATCCCACTGGTTACGCTCAAGACCGCAATGACACTCGACGGCAAGATCGCTCCTCCGCCGGGTGTCCTGCAAAAGGACGCGCAAGAACGCGCCCCCGGGGAAGCGAGCCGGGGCTGGATTACCAGTGAAGCAGCGCGTCTCCATGTGCAGCAACTTCGTCACGAAAACGACGCTATCCTGGTGGGTGTCGGGACAATCATTGCCGATGATCCGCTGCTGACAGACCGCAGTGGCCGACCGCGGCGGCGGCCATTGTTGCGTATAGTTGCCGATTCGCGCCTGCGCCTGCCGCTCGAATCCCGAGTGGTCCAAACCGCGAAAGATGATGTGCTGGTGCTCTGTTCTTTTGCCGAGGAAAAGCGAAAGGGAGAACTGCAGAAACACGGCGTCCGGGTGCAGCAAATCTCCGCACTTGCCGGAAACGGCAGGCCCGATATGTCCGGTATTGTTCGCTGTCTGGGAGAAATGGAGATCACCAGCCTGCTGATTGAAGGTGGCGCCATGGTGAACTGGGGCGCCCTGGCCGCCGGTATAGTAGATAAAGTTTTTCTTTACTACGCGCCTAAGATCCTTGCCGGAACCGGCTCCGTCCCGTTCGCGGCAGGCGCCGGTTTCCAGCATATGAGCGACGCTGCTTATGTGAAGTCCATCAACTTGCATCGCTTTGGGGAAGACTTTGCTGTCGAGGGGTATTTGCGAGATCCATACGCCGATTGAGCGTCTCCAGTCATGGAGCTATGCCCGAGCTGAATTCTTTCTCTCTCGATGGTTCTGTGGTCGGCTTATCATCGCACGCGGGAGTTTTGATTGTTCACCGGAATCATCGAAGAAGTCGGCCAGGTGGTCCGCATTTCGGACACAAAAAGCAACCGAAGAATCGCTGTCTCCTGTTCGCGGGTCGCCCAGGACCTGAAGCAGGGCGACAGCATCGCGGTAAGCGGTGTATGCCTGACGGCAGTTGAAACCACGTCCAGCGGTTTTTCTGCCGATCTCGCCGCAGAAACCTGGAGAGTCACATCTTTCTCTCGACTCAAAAAAGACGCCCTGGTAAATCTGGAACTTCCCATGCGCGCCGATGGCCGATTTGGCGGGCATGTCGTTCAGGGTCATGTCGACGGCATTGGTAGGTTCGTTGCGCTCGAAAAAATTCGTGGCGCCGAAGACTTTCAGCTGCGGATCGACATTCCCTCGGAACTCGCGCGATACGTGATTTCCAAAGGCTCGCTCTCGATCGAAGGCATCAGCCTGACCGTCGCAAAGATCGAGGATTTGACCGTAACCGCTGCGATCATCCCTCACACCGCCAGGATGACCAACCTTCCCTCACTGAAAACCGGCGATCCAGTAAACCTCGAAGTTGACATGATTGCGAAATATGTAGAGAAGATGATGAACAAAGATCCGGGAAAAACATCAATTACGTTAGAAAGACTGGTTCGGGAAGGCTTCTAAGAATGGAATGGAACGCCCGCCGCTACAACCGCGTCCCCGAACAATACGTCGAAACTCTATTTCTACCGCTTAGTTTACAATTAACGCGATTCGGCTCTTATCGGGAGGACTCATGAAACTTACACCCGGAAAATTGGCTGGCCTTAAAAAAGTTTCCAACGATCGCGGCGTGATCGCAGCTGCCGCCATGGACCAGCGCGGCTCGCTGCAGAAATCTTTAGCCAAAGAAAAGGGCTCAGAGGTCGGCGACGCCATGATGGAAGAGTTCAAAACGCTGGTCACCGAGGTTCTCACGCCGCACGCCAGCGCGATACTGCTCGACCCGGAGTGGGGACTGCCTGCTTCCAAACGTCGCGCCAAGAACGCCGGTTTGCTCCTGGCCTACGAGAAGACGGGATACGACAAGACTGGCCCCGGCCGCCTCCCCGATCTTCTCGATCATTGGTCAGTCCGCCGTCTGAAAGAGGCTGGGGCTGATTGCGTCAAAATCCTGCTCTACTATTCGCCTCTTGATCCGAAAGGCATCAACGACCGCAAGCATGCATGGGTGGAACGCCTGGGCGACGAGTGCCGCGCCAATGACATCCCTTTCTTTCTGGAATTCGTCGGCTACGAAGAGGGAGTCGACGAGAAAGCGCTGGCTTACGCCAGAAAGAAGCCGCAAATCGTAATCGACAGCATGAAGGAATTCAGCAAAGAGCGCTATGGGGTGGATGTCTTGAAGGTTGAAGTTCCGGTGAACATGAAATATGTGGAGGGCGCGCAATCTTTCGGAGGAGAGAAAGCTTATAGCAGGCAGGAAGCCATGGAGTTTTTCCGCAAGGCTGCAAGCGCCGCCAGCAAACCGTTCATTTATCTTTCCGCAGGCGTAAGCAATAGCGAATTTACGGAGTCGCTGGAGTTGGCGGCCGAGTCGGGCGTCAAGTTTAACGGAGTGCTGTGTGGC